>NZ_AZXX01000011.1:0-61020 GCF_000512995.1 Lachnoanaerobaculum sp. MSX33
CCCCCTTTTTTATGATTTTAATTATAGATGTAATACTCTGTCCGCAATCTCTTGAGTTCTACCCTGGTTCCAGAACTGTGTTCCTATATAACCGCAGGTTCTTCTTGCCACATTAAGCTTACTCTGATCCGTATTTCCGCATTTCGGGCACTTCCATACAAGCTTACCCGCATCTTTAACGATCTTTATCTCCCCGTCAAATCCACATTCCTGACAGTAATCGGACTTTGTATTAAGCTCGGCATACATTATATTGTCATAGATAAATCCAAGCAAACTCATTACAGCTTCAAGATTATCCTGCATATTCGGAACTTCTACATAACTGATGGCACCGCCCGGTGAAAGTTTTTGGAATTCACTCTCAAACTTAAGCTTTGTAAATGCATCAATATTCTCAGATACATGTACATGATAGCTGTTTGTAATATAGTTTTTATCTGTGATACCTTCTATAATACCGAATCTTTTTTGGAGTGCCTTGGCAAATTTATATGTTGTGGACTCAAGCGGTGTACCGTATAATGAATAATCAATATTCTCCGCCTGCTTCCATTCATTACATTTATCATTCATCTTCTGCATCACACTGAGTGCAAAAGGTTTTGCCACATCATCTGTATGGCTCTTTCCGGTCATATACTTTACACATTCATAAAGTCCGGCATATCCAAGGCTTATGGTTGAATATCCTCCATACAAAAGCTTGTCTATCGGCTCGCCCTTCTTTAATCTGGAAAGGGCCCCATGCTGCCAGAGTATAGGTGCAACATCTGAAGGTGTTCCCTTTAATCTCTCATGTCTTGCTCTGAGTGCACGATGGCAAAGTTCAAGTCTTTCCTCAAAGATATTCCAAAACTTTGTAGTATCTCCACCTGATGAAAGTGCCACATCTACAAGATTTATAGTAACAACACCTTGATTGAATCTGCCGTAGTATTTAGGCTTACCGTTCTCATCCACATAAGGTGTTAAGAAGCTTCTGCATCCCATAGGTGTGTAGCAATTTCCGTTGCCGTTTTTATCTATCTTGTACTCAAACATCTTCTTTTCCGAAACATAATCAGGTACAAGTCTCTTTGCGGTACATTTTGCCGCAAGCTTTGTAAGATGGTAATATCTGGTTCCCGGGCGAATATTGTCCTCTTCTAAAACATAGATAAGTTTTGGGAATGCAGGTGTTACCCATACACCATCCTCATTCTTCACACCCTGATATCTCTGCCTTATCATTTCTTCAACAATAAGTGCAAGATCTTCTTTTTCTCTTTCATTCTTTGCTTCATTTAAATACATAAATACTGTGATAAAAGGAGCCTGACCGTTTGTAGTCATCAAAGTCACTACCTGATACTGTATGGTCTGTACACCCTTTGTAATTTCTCTGCGAAGTCTTTTTTCAATAATCTCTTCTTTTCTTTCATTAGACACGTTTAATCCGTACATCTCAGCTTCCACTTCATCACGGATCTTCTGTCTGCTTATATCCACAAAAGGAGCAAGATGGGTAAGAGAAATACTCTGTCCGCCATACTGGCTTGAAGCAACCTGTGCAATTATCTGTGTGGCGATATTGCAGGCTGTTGAAAAACTATGTGGCTTCTCTATAAATGTGCCTGATATCACGGTTCCGTTTTGAAGCATATCCTCAAGATTTACAAGATCACAGTTGTGCATATGCTGTGCAAAATAATCCGCATCATGGAAGTGAAGAATACCTGTCTTATGAGCTTCCACTATCTCAGTATCAAGAAGTATTCTTTCTGTGAGATCCTTTGAAACCTCTCCGGCCATATAATCTCTTTGCACTGAGGCCACAGTAGGATTTTTATTGGAATTCTCCTGCTTTACTTCCTCATTGTCACATTCTATAAGTGCCAATATCTTATCATCTGTTGTATTTTGTTTTCTCTTTATGCTCTGGACATATCTGTATGTGATATATCTTCTGGCTACCTCATAAGCATTCTCTCTCATGATTCCGTCCTCTACCATGTCCTGTATCTCTTCCACGCTCATTGCACGGTTCATACTCATGCACTGATTCTCTACAGTATTGGCAATACGGTCAACCTGGGCTTTCTTTAATTTATCATCTTCACCTACTACAGCATTTGCTTTATAGATTGCAGCAATAATTTTTGAAATATCAAAATCAACTTCAGCGCCGCTTCTTTTAATGATCCTCATGTCGGTAACCTCTCTTTATTATTACATAGTATCTGCTTATTGTCGCAGTTCTTATAAGTACCTTTTTAAGAGTATATAACTCTCTTGAATTCATAGTATACACAATATATTGTGTTTGGTCAACGACTTTATTACCACATGGTGTAAGCAGCGGTATGAATATTAAACAGAAAAAATCAACGAAAATTTGCAAAAAAAATTTCAACTGTGGTATTATTGAGTTAAAAGCAATATAACTATTACATGATAATAATATATTTTTAGAAAGGATAATTATGTCGGAAAATGTAAAATGGCCGGGGCCTGCAGGACTTATTCCTGTAACAAGCGGTAAGGCTGAAGATGCAAATGTGCACAACAGAAACTATTTAAATAATATTCTTGTGGAGATGAGAATCATTGACGCAATACTTCCCGATAAACATAAAAAAATATTCGGGACTGAATTTGACTCTCCGATAATGATGCCTGCTTTTTCTCATTTGAATAAGGTCGGCAAGGACGGCAAAAAGCCTATGCTTGAATATGCAAAGGCTGCAAAGAGCTTAAATATACTCAATTGGGTAGGCATGGAGCCGGATGACGAATTTAAAGAAATAGCGGATATAGGAGCCAAAACTGTCAGAATTATAAAACCTTTTGCCGACCATGATATAATATTTGAGCAGATAGAGTTTGCAAAAAAATGCGGTGCCGTCGCTGTGGGTGTGGACATTGACCATGTTCCCGGAACGGACGGGAAATATGATATAGTTGACGGTATTGCAATGGGTCCGGTTACTCAAAGCGATTTGGAAGAATATGCAAAATTTGCAAAAATACCTTTTGTGGCTAAAGGAGTTTTATCGCTTCAAGATGCCGCAAAGGCAAAACAGGCGGGCTGCAGTGCTATAGTAGTATCTCACCACCACGGTCGCATTCCATTCGGTATACCTCCCGTTATGATACTTCCCGATATAAAAAATGAAATAAGCGGTATGGAGATATTTGTAGACTGTTCAATAGATACCGGCTATGATGCCTACAAGGCTTTGGCACTTGGTGCAGATTCCGTATCTGTCGGCAGGGGGATACTTTCTCCACTTTTAAAGGAGGGTGAAATCGGCGTCATTGAAAAAATAAACAAAATGAATGAAGAACTTTCAGAACTTATGATGTATACAGGCGTGAAAGATACAAACTCATTCGATCCTTCGGTTTTATATATAAGGTAAAAATACAGGCTTTATTTTTCAATATTTTATATTGTGAAATAAAGCCTTTTTAAATTTGAAACTCATTTTCATTTTCTCTTGACATATCCATTTCTCTTTTATATTCTATTATCATGTTTACAGCTTTGCTTAAACAAATAAATTTTACCTTTTCTTGGTGGAAAAATTGTTTAAATATATTTTAAAAAGATTATTATCATTAATTCCTATACTTATAGGTATAAGCTTTATATCATTTGCGCTTATCTATTTCACCGGTGGTGATGCGGTGGCGGTAAGATATGAAGCCATAGGTGGAGTACTTTCTCCGGAACTTATAAATCAAAAGAGAGAAGAACTTGGTTTAAACCGTCCTTTTATCGTTCAATATATCAGCTGGCTTTTGGGGGTGGTTCAAGGTGATATGGGTATCAGCTATGTATCGGGCAAGCCGGTATTTGGCTATATTTTCTCTAAATTATCGAATACTCTCTTACTGAGTATCAGCTCTTTACTTACTACCCTAATTATCTCCCTGCCGCTTGGTATATTTTCAGCGGTAAAGAAAAACTCAGTATTTGACAATATTATAAAAGCGCTGTCATTTGTAGGCAATTCTCTGCCCAACTTTTTTGTGGCGCTTGTGCTTTCATATATATTTGCATTACAGTTAAAGCTTCTTCCGGTAATCTCACAGGGAACAAGTATAAAAAGTCTGATACTTCCCACACTTACTCTTGCACTGGCAATGAGCGCAAAGTATATAAGACAGATTCGTGCACTTATTATATCGGAGCTCTCAAAACCTTATGTGACCGGAGCAAGAGCCAGAGGTATAAAAGAAAACACAATCATATTCTTTAATGTACTGAGGCTTACATCTCTCACTCTCATCACATTGATGTCACTGAGTTTCGGAAGTCTGCTTGGCGGAAGCTCCATTGTTGAGAGTATCTTCATGTGGGACGGAATCGGAAAGCTGGCTATTGAATCTATAAATTTACGTGACTATCCTGTAATTTTGGCTTATGTACTGTGGATGGCTTTTATATATGTATTTATAAATTTAATGTCGGATATTTCATATTATTTCTTGGATCCGAGACTTAGAATCGGAGGTGGAAAATATGCGAACTGAAAAATTAATCTTTCCGTCTTTTTTGGTGATTGCACTGCTTATATTTGCACTCTTTTCTCCAATGCTTACACCGTTTGATATCACAGCACAAAACCTGATGACGGCAAAATCTCCCCCGTCCTTTCCTCATATAATGGGAACGGATATATATGGCAGAGATATGTTTTCAAGAGTGATTGCCGCATCAAGAATCAGTATATTTTCAGCTTTGGCGGTAGTACTTTTGATGGCTGTTATCGGTGTGGTAATCGGAATCTTTTGCGGATATCTCGGAGGAATTGCAGATACTTTACTTATGCGTGTATCGGATATATTTTTGGCGTTTCCGGGACTTGTGCTTGCAATTGCCACTGCAGGACTTTTTAAAAACGGTGTATTCGGGGCGATAATAGCGCTTGCCTCCGTGGGATGGCCAAGATATGCAAGACTCTCAAGAGGTCTTGTACTGTCTACAAAAACCTCCACATATATAAATGCCGCAAAAATAAGCGGCAGTGATACTATACAAATAGTGTTTACGGAAATACTTCCAAATATTATCGGACCGATAGTAGTGACGGCAAGCCTTGATATAGGTACAAGCCTTATGGAAATGTCCGCCCTGTCATTTTTGGGACTTGGTGCCACCCCTCCCACTCCCGAATGGGGAAGCATGATAAGTGAAAGCAGGAGTTTGCTTCAGCTAACTCCATGGATCACACTTTCACCGGGAATTGCCATCTTTATCACAGTCTCTATATTCAATATATTCGGTGAATCACTTAGAGACTACTTCAACATATAAATTAATATACTTTTGAAATTATTAAACAGCAAATAAACGGTTAAACAGATGTTTATCCGTAAATATATAAAGGAGTTTTTACATACATGAAAAAACAAATAAAATTACTTTCTGTTGCCTTCAGTGCCGCTCTGCTTCTGGGTGCGTGCACCTCTTCTTCAAAGACTTTGTCTGAGAGCTCGGCAGGTTCCGAAACCTCGTCAGTTTCATCCGATACTTCCGATACTGCAAAGACTCTTGTATACGGCACCGGCAGTTACGGTGTAGGTATGTCCGATGCGGGTCTTAATCCACATGAGGACTACTCGGGATGGAGCTGTGTACGATATGGTGTCGGAGAGACATTGTTCAGATTAAATGAAGATATAGAGCTTGTACCATGGCTTGCGGATTCTTATAGGTTCGTAGATGATAATACTCTTGAAGTTGTGATCAAGGACGGAATCAATTTTTCATCAGGCAGAAAGCTTGATGCAACCGCCGCAAAAGAATGTTTTGAAGATTTGATAGCGGTACATGACAGAGCACCTAAGGATATGAAGATACAGGAAATAAAGGCTGACGGTCAAACACTCACATTTGTAACTACCGAACCGAATCCGGCTCTTTTAAACTTCCTTGCGGAGCCTTATACCGCAATTATAGATATGCAGGCAGGTGTGGATGCAAGTAAGAATGTTTCAGGTACAGGTCCTTACAAAGCAACCGCAGTGTCTGACAGTGAAATAAGCCTCGTATCAAGAGATGACTACTGGGGCGGTGAAGTATCAAAGAAAAACATCACCGTAAAGTCTATCACAGACGGTGACACATTGACTATGGGACTTCAGTCGGGAGAACTTGATGCAACCTCCGGACTTCCTTATGCAAGCTACCCGCTTTTTGAAAATGACAATTATAATATAAACTCTGTGGCTACAAGCAGAGCATTCTTCCTGCAGTTAAACTTTGACAATGCACTTCTCACAGATAAAAATATCAGATCTGCCATAGCTATGGCCATCGATAAGGAAGGCTTTGTAAATGTTTTGCTTGGCGGTCATGGAAAAGTTGCAAACGGACCGTTCCCTATGAAGGATAGCGAAAACCCGACATACAGTTTTTCTCCTGAAAAGTCAAAGGAGTTACTTGCAAACGCAGGATGGAGTGACAGTGATAATGACGGATATGTAGATAAGGACGGCAAAAATTTAGAACTTAACTACATCACATATCCTGGAAGAACCGAGCTTCCTATACTTGCACAAAGTATACAGGCAAACTTAAAGGATATCGGTATCAAGCTTAATATAAACAGTACGGAGAATTATCTTGAGGTGATGAAGGACAGTACTACATGGGATATATTCGGCAGTGCAATGGTTACAAATCCTACCGGAAACAAGGGATATTTCTTTGATATGACTTCTCTTACCGAGTCACCAAAGAACAGAGGACATTACTCAAATGCCGAACTTGACGAACTTGCCAAAACTCTTTCCACAACATTTGAAAATGAAAAACGTGAAGAGATTGCAAAAAAGATGAGCGATATTTTAGTGGATGATTGCGGTTTTATATTCGTTTCACACTTACAGATGAGTCTTGTAAGCAAGAAAAATATAAAAGGTCTTACTCCTATGCCAAGTGACTATTATGAATTCAGTAAGGATCTGGTAATCGAATAATGAAAGAACTTTTGAAATTTGAGAATATAAATATTTCATATGAAAAAAGACAAGTTTTATATGATCTGTCATTTTCTCTTAACTCCGGTGAAATTCTGGGTGTAGTCGGAAACAGCGGTTGTGGAAAATCCACATTGCTAAAGAGTATCTTGGGGCTTTCAGGCCCCAAAGTACTTTACGGTAATATTTTTTTTGAAAACGAAGATCTGTTATCACTTAATGCTTCTGAAATGAGGAGAATTCGCGGCAATCATATAAGTATGGTTTTTCAGGAATCCGGTATTCACACCAATCCTTTAAAAACTATAGGTGACACTGTTTTTGAAAGTATGAAAGCACATAAACAGATTTCAAAAGAAGAAGCTATTGATATTGCAACGGGCATCTTTGAAAACCTCTCATTACCTGACCCGAAAAGGATTCTAAGAGCTTACCCCTTTGAGCTTTCAGGAGGTATGAATCAAAGAGTGGGTATAGCGCTTGCCATGCTGAACAGACCTTCTTTAATTTTAGCCGATGAGCCTACAAGTGCACTTGACCCTATAGTTGCTGTGCAAATAGTAAATGAGCTGAAATCACTACGTGAAAAGTACAATACAGCTGTTATACTTGTAACCCATAATATAAAAATAGCAAAAAGTATCACAGATAGGATATTGGTATTAAATAACGGTAAAACGGTTGATTACGGAAAAACATGTGACGTACTCTCCTCTCCTAAAAATGATTTCACAAAGGAGCTGATACTTTCCGCCTTCGGTTAGGGTATCTCTTTATTTCGGAGTATATATGAATGATATTTTAATTATAAACAAACTTACAAAACAATTTGATGGCGAATCCAAGCCAAGTATTGAAAATATCGATCTTACATTAAAATCAGGACGATGCCTCGGTGTTGTAGGTGAAAGCGGTTCAGGGAAAAGCACACTTGCAAGAGCAATAACAGGTTTGATACCGGTAACATCCGGTGAAGTTATATTTGACGGCAAATGTATCAGTAAATTTTCAGCCTCACAGTACAGGAGAATATACAAAGATTTACAAATGATTTTTCAGCTTCCGAGGGAGAGCTTTAATCCTGTCAGAAGCCTTGGTGAGAGCATAGTTTTAAACCTAAAAAACTTCGGTTTTAGAGGTAATTATAAAAACAAAGCGATATCTCTTTTAAACCGCTGCGGTCTTGATTCTTCTTTCTATGGTAAATATCCCGGTGAAGTCAGCGGAGGTGAATGTCAAAGGGCTGCTATTGCCAGAGCCATTGCCTGCTCACCAAAACTTCTTATCTGTGATGAGGCTACATCAGCACTTGATATGATAGTTCAAAGAAAAATAATATCACTACTGGGTGAACTGAAGGATGAAATGGGAATGGCGATACTTTTTATCTGCCATGATATATCTTTGGTTCATTATATGTGTGATGATGTAGCCGTGATGAAGAACGGTCATATAGTGGAAAAAGATGTTACAAGCAGAATAATCCACCGCCCGCAAAATGAATATACCAAGGCACTTATAGAAGCATCCGATGTATACTGATTTATCGGATGCTGTTTTTATTAAACGTATGTAAAATCACCTTAATAAAAGTATAATATCGCTTAAAATATCCGGTATGAAACAGCTTGAATCCAAATAGAGCTTATGCTATAAATTACAAAGATTATTGAAAGGAGTGCAAGTATCATATGAATTTTTATACTCTGGATTATATTATAGAACACCAGTCTACCGATATGATTATCAGATCCGCCTCTATCATTTTTCTCTTAGCTATCGTTATAATTACAGGCTTTCGCTTTATGAAGGATAGAATGAAAACAAGGCTTAGAGACATTTCCATAGGTATTGCCGTTTTTACATTTATACTTTTGGGAATTCATGTGGAAAATTATACTAAAAACCACAAAGACTTTTCCCAGTCACATGTTCTGGTAAAATTTATAGAGAGTGTAGCTACGGATGCACATGTTTCACCTGAAGAAATACTGGTAAATTCCACCACTTTAAAAGACGGCATTATAGTCCGCTACAATGAAGAGGATTATACAGTACATCTGAACAATGACAATAATTCCTACACTTTGCAGCGTACACATGTAATAGATCATAATGTATATATAAACGGTGAGAGGTAATTTATGAATATATATTTATTAGTCGGTATCAAATTTATTCTCGGTATCATGGTAATGATTTTACAGATACATATACTTGGAAAGTATGAGTTCTCTATAAATACTCCGCTAAACCAGATACAAAACTATGTACTCGGTGGAATTATCGGAGGTGTGATTTATAATACTTCCATTTCCATCATAACATTCCTTATCTTTATATTGATCTGGTCTTTAGTTGTTATTATCGTAAAGCTACTGATCAATATAAAGGCCGTAAAGTCATTGGTAGTGGGAAATCCCGTTATCCTTATAAAAAACGGTAAGGTCAATGTTGCCAACTGTGCCAAGGTGGGTATATCTGCCGACCAACTTATGCTGCATATACGGATGGAAGGACTCTTTTCAACAAAAGAGGTAAAATCCGCAATTATGGAAACAAACGGTAAGCTTACCATAATTGATATGCAATCCGCCACACCTAAGTTCCCTATTATTTCAAACGGTAAAATAAACCGGGATATCCTTGAAGTTATAGGTCATGATGAAAAATGGTTACTTTCATCAATAAATGAACAGGGCATTGAAAACATACAGGATATTTTCTTAGGTGAATATGTAAACGGTGAATTAAATCTTACCACTTATCCGAAGATTGCATAAACTGTTATATAAAAAACGCATATCGGTACTGAGACGGCACAGATGCTTGTAGTTTTACTTCCGCCTTCACAAAACTGAATACTGAATTTAAAAGGACCCTCCGAAACTTGGAGGGTTCTTATTTTATCTGCCTGAAAACAAGGCTTTCAGATATCTTATACCGGTTTCCGTTTTGAAAACCTTTCTCATCATCTCTTCTATTGCTTCTTTTTTCAGCTTCATCTCATCTGCATTTACCAAAAAGTCGGCTTCCAATAAAATTTGTAAATCAATACCGTCAATGTCCGTATATGTATGATGATGTGCTATCATAAAGTCTACCCTGTCCAGCATAGATTTTGATATATCTGTATCTTCAAAAAATTTTCTAATCATCGGTGAAGATACCTCTTCCTGCTTTTTACCGTCCGCTTCACCATACTTTTCTCTGAGCGAAGGGCAGGAAATATCATGCACTATAGCGGCTATTTCAAGTGTTTTTTGAGTATTATCATCCAAATTCTCTCCCTTTCCTATATTTCTTGCATATCCCCATACCTTTAAAAAATGATTGATATCCCTAAAGCTGCCCTTGCTTTCCCTTATCATCTTCTCCATTACTTCACTGACAGTCATATAACACCTCTTACAAAAATATTTGCTTAATATTATATATTAATTTTTTACACTTATAAATAAAAAAACGGGCTTTTATCCAAAACCCGCTTTAATACTTATTCCGCTTTTCCGCCTTCTATTACAAGAGTATCTGCATATTCACTGCCATAAGTATCTGTAAGTGTCTCTGCATAATCCTTGTGGAAGAAGTTCTCTTTTCCAAGACTTTCAATCTCTGTATTGATCCATTCAAGTAATGTAGTATTTCCCTTTGTTACAGCCGGTGCGATGGTATCCTTAGCGCCAAGATTGTCAATACCTACAGTATATCCCGGATTGCTCTTTGCAAATGCGATAACCTCCGTATTGTCATTTACCCATGCCTTACCTGAACCGTTTAAAAGCGCATTCTTGGCATTTGCATATGTATCATACTTTTGAAGCTTAATATCAGGATAATTCTTAATCATATAAGTCTCGGCTGTTGTTCCTGAAATAACTATCATCTCATCCTCAGCCTTCCAATTGTCAAGGCTTGTTACAGGCTCTTTATCGGATGATATAACTCCAAGTCCTACATTCATATATGGAAGTGCAAAATCTACCGCCTCCGCTCTTTCAGGTGTTACTGTAAAGTTTGCAAGTATAATATCAACCTTACCTGTTTCAAGATATTCCACTCTGTTTGCGGCCTCTGTACTTACATAATTGATTTTAACACCAAGATCCTCTGCAAGTCTGTTTCCGAAGTAAATGTCATATCCCTGATACTCACCGTTCTCATCGACATATCCGAAAGGATGCTTATCTGAGAAAACACCTATATTTATAGTTCCCGCACTCTTTATCTCATCTAAAGTCCTGAATTTATTCTTAGCCGCACTCTTTGAAGATGAACCACATGCACTGAGTGCCAAAGCTCCTGCAGCAAAAATACCTAACAATCCTATTAATTTACCTTTTTTCATTTTATATTCCTCCTATATGAAAATCTATATATTATATTCTTCCTTATCATCCTTAATGGATTCAAATTCGAAAATATTCAAAAATTGTCTTGCTCTTTCAGTCTTCGGTGAAGTGAAAAAGCTCTTAGGTCTACCCGTTTCCACTATATTTCCTTTGTCAAGGAAATATACTCTGTCGGCAACCGCCTCCGCAAATTGCATCTCATGAGTTACAATAATCATCGTTGAACCCTGTTTAGCCAAATCAAGCATTACATCAAGCACTTCTCTTACCATCTCAGGGTCAAGAGCAGCTGTAACCTCATCAAATAATAAAATCTCAGGATGCATTGCCAAAGCTCTTACTATTGCCACTCTTTGCTTTTGTCCGCCTGAAAGCTCTCTAGGATAAGCATTTGATTTGTGTGCAAGACCTACTCTTTTAAGAAGCTCCATCGCTTCCTTCTTTGCACTCTCTTTATCTACTCCGGCTACCTTTGTAGGTGCCAGAATGATATTTTCAAGTATTGTCATATGTGGAAAAAGTTCATAGCTTTGAAAAACCATACCTATTTTTTGTCTGAGTTTTGTCAAATCATTTTGCTTATAGTCAATGACTTTTCCGTCAAGGCTTATACTTCCGCCCTGTATTTCTTCCAGACCGTTTATACATCGAAGTAATGTGGACTTACCGCAACCGCTTGGCCCTATAAGTACTATTACCTCTCCCTTGTTCAGTTCAAGGCTCACACCGTCAAGTACAGCATTTTTTCCGTCATAATTTTTTACAACATTGTTTATTTCCAATAATGCCGGCATATTCTCTCCTTCCTTTACACTAATTTCTTTTTTCCAGATATCTTGCAAGCATACTTATCGGGGTACAAGCGATAAAATACATCATAAACACCACCAGATATACTCCGAAAGCCGCATTTGGGCTTGAATTTCTGTTTGCCTCCGTTATCTGCTGTGCCACCTTTATTACCTCAACAACTCCTATCATAAGTACAAGTGATGTAGTCTTTATCATTCTGGTAATCAGGTTAATTGAAAGCGGAATAAGTCGCTTTATTGTCTGAGGTATAATGATGTAGATAAAAGTCTTTTTCTTATTCAGTCCCAGTGCCTCACTGCTCTCATACTGATGCTTTGGAATACTTGTAATAGCTCCCCTTACCAGATCTCCCATCTCCGCAGTTCCCCAAAGGCTGAATACTATGATTGCTGAAAGTTCGGCGGAGATATCTATTCCAAGTGCTCTTGTACTTCCGAAAAATACTATAAACAAAAGTACAAGCTGCGGCATTATTCTTATAATTTCAAGATATATCCTAAGCACCGCTTTTAATATCGGATTTTTAAAAGTCATCAAAATACCGACCAGGATACCCAGGGGGATACTGATAAGCACAGATATTAAACTGATTCTAAGTGCTATACCAAGTCCGCCAAGAAGTCTTATTGCATTCTTTCCTTTAAATATCACATCAAGACCCAAATCCGGCATATCGTACCCTCCTTTCTACATAGGAACCGAGTATTGATACCGGTAATAATATAATTAAATAGAAAAATACCAGCAGTACAAGGCTCTCAACAGTTTTATAATACAAGCCTATCAAATCTTTTGCGGTAAACATAAGATCCATTAAGCTGATAGCCGAGAACACAGATGTTTCTTTCAAAAGAAATATTATATTGGCTACAAATGCGGGTGTACTTATTGAAACAGCCTGTGGAAGTAAAATATAAAAGAGTGTCTGATTGTTGCTGAGTCCAAGACTTAATGCACTCTCTTCCTGTATCTTATCTATAGTTTCTATTCCGCTTCTGAAAGCCTCACACATATAGCTGCCTCCCAGAAATGCAAGTCCGAACACTCCGCATACAAAGGCGTCTACCTTTAACCCAAGCTTCGGCAAACCGTAGTATATAAAAAACAACTGTATGATAAGCGGTGTATTTCTGCTCATTTCAATATATACACTTACAAGTTGACTAAGTATCGGTATCTTCTTATGTAAAACAAGTGTACATAAGAGCCCTACAATTATTGCAAGTATGATTCCCAGTATACCTATTTTCAATGTCAGTATGGCTGCATGTATGTATAAAGGAAACACCTGTTTTATAAATTCAAAATCCATAATGTTACTCTCCAAGATACTCTTTGTATCTCTGCATTTATTTTATGGAGATGATAATATCACTATAAACCCTTTTTGTCTATAGGTTTATAGTATTTATTTTCATATCTGCATAATGCCAAAAAATCTTTACAAATATCGTACAGTCTTTAGCAAAAAAACCTATACCTCAAAGCAAAATAATGCTTTAAAGTATAGGTTTAATTTGGTACTTATAAAATATTTATCTTCTTGCACCGAAGTTTTGAACCCAATAAAGTGTGCTTCCGTCATTATAACAACCTACACCTATTAAGCTGAAATCGTCACTTAGTATATTTTCTCTATGCCCCTGTGAGTTCATCCATGAGTCCATAACACTTTCAGGGCTTCTTTGTCCCATTGCAACATTTTCTCCCCAGGTCATAAGTCCTGAAGGCATTAAAGTACGATAGCTTGAACCGTCAGGTCTTGTATGTGAGAACAATGTCACAAGTTCCTTTGCTCTTATATCCGCACTGTTCATAAGTGCACTGTCGGCTGAGAGTGGGGAAAGTCCGTATTTTGCTCTCTCCTCGTTTACAAGCTCAATAACTCTCTGTGCAAAGGCGGCTGTTGAAGTCTGATTTGAAGCCGATCCCGATGTTGTATTTGCACTGTTGTTTTGCCTGCCGTTTGTTTCGGTCATTCTTCCGTCCGGCTGATATGCTCCGCTTGCATCAACAAAGTATCCGTCAGGTGTATATGTGTTTGCATCCATTCTGCCGCCGTTGAAAGGATTCATATAATACCATGTATTATTTACATTGACCCAGCCTACTTTCATATCACCGTTGTTTGTATCCAGATAATACCAGTCTTTTCCGTCTTTTAACCAGCCTGTTTGCATATAGCCCGATCCGTTCATATAATACCGGACATTGTTTATACTAAGCCATGATGACCTTACATATGACCCGTCCGAAAACTGATACCACCATCCGTTATTATCTCTTTTCCAACCTCCTGTTGCCGCATATGTAGGTATAGCCATCAATAATGCACCTGCTAACAGTCCAAGAAAAACTTTTCTTTTCATACATTACTCCTTTCAGGTAATAAATATTACATATAGTTTAACCTAAATAGAAGTAAAATAAAATAACAATTTCCATACAAAAAAGCCGCGATTTTTCGCAGCTTCCAAAAAACATCTTATAAATTATATAAAACTTCCTTTACATTGTCAAAATGCAGGAATTCACCTCTTTTTGCTATCTCTTTTATCTTTGGAACACTTAATATCTTAAAATCCGATACTTCCTCTACCTGCATTTTTATATTTTGCACATCATCTTCCGATATAATATAAGAATACATATCCACAAAATAACTGTTGCTTTCAGTATTTATCCTCTTATAGGTATACAGCTTTTCATAGTCTCTGTCATAAAGATTTATACCTGTTTCTTCCAAAATTTCTCTACGTACGGCATCCTGTGAATTCTCTCCGGCTCTTACTCCACCTCCGGGTATCTCCCAGAGTCCTCCGGCATATCTCTTATCAGGTGAACGTTTTGTAATCAATACTTTTTTATCCTCTGTAAAGAGTATTCCTATTACAACCAAATGAAATTGTTTAGGGTTTAGAGAAAGATTATATCTGTCTACAGTCTCTCCTGTAGGCATCTTGTTTTCATCATATATGTCCCAAAGTTCTTTTTCTGCACTCATTCTTACTACCGTTGCTGCAAATTGTCAGCTCTTTCAAGGTCTATGCAACATCTCCCATTTCACTTAAAATTTTATTCAGCATGGTACGAAGCTGTGCCATCTCTTCATCATTTATATTCAAACAGCCTCTCATACCTACCGGTATGTCAAGCGCGCTTTCTCTAAGCTCTTCTCCGCTTTTTGTCAATGTAACTATAAGTGTTCTCTCATCTATCTTTGAACGCTCTCTTGTAACATAACCCTTTGATTCAAGCTTCTTTAATACAGGTGTAAGTGTACCTGAGTCAAGGAAGAGTTTATCTCCCAACTCTTTTACATTCAATTCCTTATCTTCCCACATTACCATCATTACAATATACTGTGTATATGTAAGATCAAGCTTATCAAGATATACTTTATATCTTCTTACTATTTCCTTTGAGCAGGCATACAGTGGAAAGCAAAGTTGATTTTCCAGTTTAAGTAAGTCGTACTTATCCGCCATTTTAATATTCCCTCTTTCTTTTAAAAGACTTCAAGGAGCCTTTATTTTCATAAACGCTCCCCTGTCTTTTCTATATTAGATTAATTTTTTTACAGCCTCTTCTACTACTTCAACACCTTCTGTAGGCTCAAATCTTCTTACAACATTTCCATTCTTGTCGATAAGGAATTTTGTAAAGTTCCACTTGATATCAGGCTTGCTTGCATAGTCAGGATCAGCCTCACCAAGCATCTTTGTAAGAAGCTTTGACATATCATTGTCTGCGCCCCAGCCTGCAAAACCTTTCTCGCTCTTAAGATACTTAAATACCTCACAAGCTCCGTCACCGTTTACTTCTATTTTTGAGAACAACGGGAAAGTTACACCGAATCTTGAGCTGCAGAACTTAGCAATCTCCTCATCACTTCCAGGTGCCTGATGTCCGAACTGATTACATGGGAAATCAAGTATCACGAAATCCTTATCCTGATAGTCTGCATAGAGCTTTTGTAACTGCTCATACTGTGGTGTAAATCCACACTCTGTTGCAGAGTTTATTATAAGTACTACCTTGTTCTTATAATCACTAAGGCTTACTTCCTCGCCCTTGTTGTTCTTTACTTTAAAATCATATATATTCATATCTTTTCTCCTAACTATATATTAAGTGTTTCCACATATTTTGCCGCTGCAATTCCTGCTACCGCACCGTCTCCCGCTGCAGTTACAAGCTGGCGTACTTCCTTTGTTCTGCCGTCTCCTGCCGCAAATACGCCTTCTGTCTTTGTCTTACAGTCTTCACCTGATACGATATAACCTGCCTTATCAAGCTCTACCACCTCGGCAAAGGCCGCATTATCAGGTACCTGACCTATTGCTACAAAGAGTCCGTCCACTGCAATCTCTCTTTTTTCACCGGTATTTTTATCTTCTACAACTACTCCTGTAACTGCAAAGGACTCTTCCTTTATCTCCACAATATTTGAGTTTAAAACAAACTCTACATTGTCTTTCTTCTTTAAAGCCGCAACTACAGCTTCCTCAGCTCTGAACTCGTCTCTACGATGTATCACATATACTTTCTTTGCAACATTGGCCAAGAATGTAGCATCCTCTATGGCTGTATTACCTCCACCGTTCACAGCAACAACTCTGTCTCTGTAAAACATTCCGTCACAGGTTGCACAGTATGATATGCCTGAACCAACCAATTTTTTCTCATTAGGAAGTCCTAGAGGTCTGTTCTTTGCGCCGGTAGCAAGTATTACCGACTTTGCATCATAAATTTCCTTTTCAGTCTTTACTTTCTTTATATTACCTTCAAGGCTGATGCCAGCCACCTTTTCATATTTTACTTCAGCACCCAGATCTTTTGCCTGATTAAATAAATCTGTGGCAAATTCAAATCCTGAAGTTTTCTTGATAGCAGGATAATTTTCTATCTCAGGAGTATTTATTATCTGTCCTCCATAAGATGCGCCCTCAAGTACAAGTACCGATTTTCCCGCTCTTACTCCGTATATTGCAGCTGACAATCCGGCTGTTCCAGCGCCCACTACTACTATATCGTACATATAATCACTTCTTTCTTTAATGTAAATGTATCTGAATATGCGATACCGCTCTTAATCAGCTACTATTATGCCAACAAAGCCTTTACTTCATCCTTTGTTATAAGACCTACCGACTTATTTACAACTTCACCGTTTTTGAATACCAAAAGTGTAGGTATTGACATA
The DNA here is from genome assembly GCF_000512995.1 of Lachnoanaerobaculum sp. MSX33. Taxonomy (NCBI): domain Bacteria; kingdom Bacillati; phylum Bacillota; class Clostridia; order Lachnospirales; family Lachnospiraceae; genus Lachnoanaerobaculum; species Lachnoanaerobaculum sp. MSX33. Next base: position 17,344 of record NZ_AZXX01000011.1, read on the forward strand.
ACATGGAACTTGTTTACCAAATCAGGATTCTCATCCGCATTGATCTTAGCTACCGAGAAACCGTCCGCCTCTTCAGCCACTTCATCAACTATAGGTGAAAGCATCTTACATGGACCGCACCATGGTGCCCAAATATCTACTAATACAGGTTCTTTTGCGTTTAAAACTTCCGCTTCAAAATTTTCACTTGTAATTGTCTTTACTGCCATAACTTTTTCTCCTCCGAATCTTTTCTTAAATAGCTTATGATTATATTTTACACAATTTTATTTTATTGTCAAGTGTTTTTTATTTTTCTTTTCCTTCCGTCTCAAAATATTCCTTTGTCAGCTTAACAACCACGTTTGAAAGGAGGAACAGTGCTATAAGGTTAGGTATTGCCATAAGTCCGTTAAAAGTCTCCGATATATCCCATAAAAGCCCGAGGTCCATCGTAGCACCTACTATTGCAGTCAAAGAATATACCACCATAAAAGGCTTTATAACCTTTTCACTTAATAAGAACTCTATGCATCTTGCGCCGTAAAGTCCCCATCCTATAATTGTTGAGAAAGCAAATGAACACATAGCTATTGCTGTAAATATTGATACTCCGTTACCGTATGTCTTTGTAAATCCGCCTATTGTAAGTTCGGCACCTGAAGGTGAACCGAAAGGAATAGTTACTCCCGAACAAAGTATTACCAAAGCTGTAAGTGTACATATAACTATTGTATCGGCAAACACTTCAAATATTCCGAAAAATCCCTGTTTTACCGGCTTTCCTGTATCTGCCGATGCATGTGCAATAGGGCCTGTTCCAAGTCCCGCCTCATTTGAGAATATACCTCTGGACACTCCCTTTTTCATGCTTAAAAAGAAGCTTCCTATAATACCTCCGGTGACCGCTCTCGGATTGAACGCTCCGTATATAATACTTCCAAAGACCTCAGGTACTCTGTTTATGTTTAGAAAAACAACTCCAAGTGCCAATATTACATATATAAGCGCCATGAAAGGTACAAGCTTTTCAGTCACCGATCCTATTCTTTTGATACCGCCAAGTAAAACCAGTCCCACAAGTAGGGTTACAATGATTCCTATGACCAAGTTTATCATCTCATGTCCACCCGGTTTCACTATTCCATATCCTTCAAGTGCTACATTTATAGCTGCCGTAATCGTATTTACCTGAGTGGCATTTCCTGTTCCGAATACCGTAAGAGTACCGAATGTTGCAAATAAGTAAGCCAAAAACAGCCATCTTTTTGAAAGACCGTTTTGAATATAATACATCGGTCCTCCTACAAGATCTCCATGCTTATTTGTTTTTCTGAAATATACGGCAAGAGTAACCTCCGCGAATTTTGTACACATTCCAAGTATTGCGGATATCCACATCCAGAATACACTTCCCGGACCGCCTATTGATATGGCACCTGCAACACCTGCGATATTTCCTGTTCCCACTGTGGCCGCAAGTGCCGTAGTAGCAGCTTGGAAAGGAGAAAGTGCACCGTCTGCTACATCTCTTTTCTTAAAAATTCTCCCGACAGTGGTCTTCATTATATATCTGAATTTTCTTATCTGTAAAAATCCTGTCCTGATACTTAAGAATATGCCTACACCCATAAGAGCTATCATTGCCGGCACACCCCATATGAACCCGCTTAGAGCCGCGTTCAGCTTCGTAATAGTTTCAATCATATTTCCCTCTCAAAATATTATTTAATTGATGATACTTATTCCGTAACATCCTTTATCAAATCCTTTATTACTTCTCCGGCTATTATAAGTCCCACAACAGAAGGGACAAAAGCAACGGAACCCGGAATCGATCTTCTGTCAGTACATTTTCTCTCAGTTCCCGGAGGACATACACAGTGAGAACTGCAACTTATACTTTCATCCTCAAAAGGTACTATAGGCGCTTCTTTTGAATATACCACCTTAAGCTTTTTTATATTTCTTTTCTTAAGCTCACGCCTCATAACCTTTGCAAGCGGGCAAACACTTGTCTTATATATATCGCTCACAATAAAGCCTGTAGGGTCGAGCTTATTTCCCGCACCCATACTGCTTATTATCTTTACATTACTTTCATTTGCCTGCATTACGAGGTTTATCTTGGCAGTGACCGTATCAACCGCATCTATCACATAATCATAATTTGAAAAATCAAATTCGGATGCATTCTCCGGCAAATAAAAGCATCTGTAAGTGGTAACCTTACACTTTGGGTTAATACTCAATATCCTCTCCTTTGCCACATCCACCTTATATTTTCCGATACTTTTTGTATCCGCTATTATCTGTCTGTTAATATTTGTAAGACATACCTTATCATCATCTATAATATCAATAGCTCCCACTCCTGACCTTGCCAGTGCCTCTACACTGTATCCTCCGACTCCTCCGACTCCAAATACGGCAACTCTTGAATTTTTCAGCTTTTCCATGGCTTTTTCTCCCAGCAAAAGCTGTGTTCTTGCAAACTGATCCATATATCTAATTTGGATAATAAATCCATCCTCTCATAATTTTACGCTATCATGCAAGTTTATATTTTATAATGATAATTGTCAATAAATATCAAATATGATTTTTACACAATATTTACAGACAAAAAACCCCTCAAATCCGAAAAACGAATCTGAGGGGTTAATAATTTTATTCCCAAATATCTCTGTCCACATCACTGTTTAAATTTTTCCTTTGCTTACAAATACCTGTAGTAAAAAATATTATTCCGGAAATCATAAATCCAAACCCAAATACAAGCAGTATCCAAAAAGGTGTATTCTTTTCATTAATATAGTTAAACATTTGAATAAATAAAAATACTCCGAAGATAAATTGTGATACACCAATACTTATAAAAAATGAATATCGCTTTTTCATTTGATTATCTACCTCCTTGCTCTCGGTATAAAGTTCCAATTCTCCATCTGCTTTATTTTTTCTCAAATACACTCTGCCGGCATATTCTGTAATCACACTGATACCGGTCTGCTCCAAAAACTTTAAATATTCCTTTCTGCTTTTACCCATATAATTCGGGATATCTATTTTATATTGAAATTTTGCCGGAGAAACATCTTCAAACTCATATATGCCGTTAGAGTATCCTATAAGCATCTTTCCCTGTTCACCCTGTTCATTCAGCCAATTCTCTTCCTCGCTTATATCCAAAAAAACTTTTTTAACTGTAGACTTCATCTTACGCCTCCTTTAACTTTCTTGCATTTGAGAGTAATTCCTCCAATCTTGAAATTTCTTTTTCAAAATATTCTCTACCCTCATCCGTTATAATATACTCAATCTTTCTATCCATTGACTGTTCATCAGTCTGTCTTATCCAGCCTTTTTTTTGTAATGTGTCGAGTGCTCCGTATAATGTTCCGGCTCCCAGATTTACACGCCCATTTGTCATCTCAACTATATCTTTCATAAGTGCATATCCATGTGCTTTCCTATGCAGCCTGAGTAAGATGTAATAAATGGACTCTGTCAACGCCCCGCTGTTTGATAACCTACCCATATTCCCTCCTTCTAAATTGTCCGGATTTTGAATATTACGTTTTATGTTATTACGCTTTTCTATATATCTTTAACTGTAATATATCATAATCCGTAATGGCTGTCAATGCTTTTCTAAAATATATTAAAATTAATTGTTAAAGTTACTCCTTATTTAAGCCTCGACACAAAAAAAAAATTGCAAAAACTATATTCATTTCGCAATCTTTTTTTAATATAAAAAAGCCGACATCTCTGTCGGCCTGTATTTTTTGGGAGGAGAGCCGAATGTATCGGCTCGAGTATTATGAAAAAAATCTTTTATTTTTATAGACTCGCTATCTCTCGTCTATGTTTTGTATTATAGAAAACAAAAGTGGCTAAAGTTTGTTTTTTATGTAAAAGGTTTTTGAATTAGATATGAACAATATATGAACTCTGCCCGGAGCCGGTATTCTTATAAAAAAAGCCGCCGTATATTCCGACTTTTGAAATATACGACAGCTCTTTTTTATTTTTTAGAGAAAATTATTTCCATGCAGGTAAATAAGCACCCTTATATACATCTTCAATGACTTTCTTCACATCATCACTCTGATATGCCTTTACAATCTTTTTGTAATTCTCATTGTCCTTGTCCTCAGTTCTTGCAACAATAACATTTACATACGGATTGTCTGTTCCCTCCTGTACCTTCTCAAGGAAGATAGAATCGTTCTCAGGATTTAAACCGTTGTCTACAGCATGTCCGCCGTTGATTACTGCGGCAGCCACATCAGGTAAAAGACTTGGTGTATTTGCAGCCTCTACTTCTGTAAACTTGATATTCTTAGGATTCTCTGTAATATCGCTGAGTGTAGGTGTATATCCGGCATCAGGATTTACTTTGATAACTCCTGCACTCTCAAGTACCTTTAAAGCTCTACCGCCGTTTGTAGCATCACTTGGGATTGCAATTGTGTCGCCGTCCTTTAACTCCGAAAGGTCGGTAATCTTCTTTGAATATACTCCAAGAGGTGCAACGATTGTATCACCGATTGCCTCAATCTTATATCCGTTATCCTTTATATCATTTGCAAGATATGCCTTGTGCTGGAAAGCGTTTAAATCGATCTCTCCGTCATTTAAAGCTCTGTTCGGCAATGAATAGTCTGCAAACTTTACAAGCTCTACAGTGATGCCTTCTTTTGCCATAGCATCTATTACAGGAGTCCACTGCTCGTTGTTCTCACCTACAACACCGATTTTGATTGTTGTATCGCCTTCTGTCTTAGCGCTCTCTCCCGCTTTAGTGCTTTCTTCCGCCTTCTGACTTGCATCCGCCTTTGTACTCTCTGCACTTGTATCCGCCTTCTGACTTGAACCGCATGCAGTAAGTCCCAAAGTTAAAATAGCGCCTACTGCCAATAATTTACTTAATTTTCTCATAATTAACCTCCTTATGATTATATATATTTTTTTTATCAGTGCTCCGAATATAATCAAATCACTGCATAAAATCCTGTTAATGTGTGTTTTTCTTTATTGCTCTGTTTCCAATGCCCTGTATCAAGCTTACCATTACAAGTATAATGATTACCGTTACATAGGTTACATCAGTCTGATTTCTTTGATGTCCGTATCTTATGGCAAAGTCTCCAAGACCTCCACCGCCTATCGCTCCGGCCATCGCTGTAAGTCCCAAAAGTGATATAAATGTAATCTGTACACCTCTGATAATTCCCGTCATACTTTCTCTTAAATATACTCTGAAAATAATCTCTATAGGTGATGAACCCATACTCTGTGCTGCTTCTATCAGACCGTTGTCCACTTCATGCAATGCACTTTCAATCTGTCTTGTAAAGAAAGGTACCGTACCGAATACCAAAGGAAGTATCGCTCCCTTTGTTCCTATTGCAGTTCCTACCACCATTCTTGTAAAAGGTATAAGAGCCGCAAGAAGTATTACAAAAGGTATTGATCTGAACACATTGATAAGCTTATCTAATATATTATAAATAAATGCATTCTTAAGTATACCCTTTGGTGCGGTTACAACTATCATGACTCCGAATATAAGACCGAATAAAAGTGAAATTGCACCTGATAATACCATCATATTCAAAGTTTGTAAAGTAGCTTCGATAAGTTCATTCGGTTTAGCCGATATGTTTGGTAAGAGAATGTGTAAAAATTCTTTCATCCTTTATCACCTCCACTCCTACTTCCTTATCATGCAAATGCTTGATAGCGGCATCTATATCGGCCTTTTCTCCGCTGACTATCGCCACGGTTCCGCCTATAGGTGCTCCTTTTACTATTTCAACATCTGCATATATTATATTAAGATTTATATTAAACTTTCTGGAAACTTCCGAAATCAGAGCCTCCGAAGTATTGGCTTTCTTATAACTGAGTCTAAGTATAACTTCTCCCGGACTTAACTTAACCACATCAGAGCCTGATGCTATAAGCCCCTCTATCTTTTGAAGATTTGAAGTCGTCTTTATAAAGTCCTTGGTAATCTGATGTTTAGGGTTTGCAAATATTGAGAATACATCTCCTTCTTCCACTACATTACCGTTTTCCATTACCGCCACTCTGTCACAGATTTGCTTTACAACAGCCATCTCATGTGTAATGACCACTATTGTAATTCCGAGCTTTTTATTAAGACTTTGCAAAAGTTCCAAAATGGAAGCCGTGGTCTGAGGATCGAGTGCCGATGTCGCCTCATCACATAAAAGTACCTTAGGATCGTTTGCAAGAGCTCTGGCTATCGCCACTCTTTGCTTTTGACCGCCTGAGAGCTGACTCGGATATGAATTCTCTTTATCCGCTATATCTACAAGTGCCAAGAGCTCTCTGACCTTAGCCTTTTTTTGAACCTTTGTAAGTCCGCTTCCAAAAAGTGAATATTCTACATTATCGGCTACCGTCCTTGACGGCATCAAATTAAAGTGCTGGAAAATCATTCCGATTTTTTTTCTTGCTTTTCTTAAATCTCTAGCTGAAAGGGCTGTCAGATCCTTGTCGTCTACAAATACTTTTCCCGAGTTCGGTCTTTCCAAAAGATTTATACATCTTACAAGTGTGGATTTTCCCGCGCCGGAAAATCCTATGATTCCGAATATCTCTCCCTTTTCTATCACTAAAGATACATCTTTCACCGCATGAACCGTATTACTTCCTGCACTGAAAGTCTTTGTAACATTTTTCAGTTCAATCATTGTATCTTTATTTCCTCTTTCCTATCATATTAGTAGGAATTATAAAGCACCTGCAAAGATTTTGCAAGTGCTTTAAAAATAAAATTATTTATCTTTTCCTATTCTCCATACTCCGGGGCTGAATAAAAGAAGCATCGGATATAACTCAAGTCTTCCCGCCAACATATCAAATGTAAGCACCAGCTTTGAAAAATATGAATATATATTGAAGTTTGCCATAGGTCCCACCTTTGCAAGTCCCGGACCTATATTGTTGAATGTAGCCGCTATGGCTGTAAAATTGGTTTCAAAGTCAAAATTATTGAGTGAGAGTAAAAACATTGATATTACATATATCATAATATATGTGAGCATAAATACTCTTATATTGTTAAGTACCGGCTTTTCAAGCACCTTACCGTCCATCTTTATAGTTTTTACACCTCTTGGATGAATATAGTAACCTATCTCCTGAAATACCGATTTTAACATAACTATAATTCTTGAAACCTTAATTCCACCACCTGTACTTCCGGCACAGGCACCGCACATCATAAGAAAGATTATTACATTTCTTGAAAGCTGCGGCCAAAGATCAAAATCTGTAGTTGAATATCCTGTGGTGGTAATAATCGATCCAACCTGGAATGCCGCATGATTTAATGCTATCAATATGTTATCAAAATATCCTCTGATATTTATTGTTATTATAATGATTGCGGCAAAAATTATTCCGAAATACCATCTCACCTCTTCTATCTTAAAGGCATCTTTTTTATGCTTTCCAAGCAGTAAGAAGTAAGCATTAAAGTTAACACCGAAAAGTATCATAAAGACGGTCACCACCACCTGCATCGCATAGGAATAACTTCCAAGGCTGTCCGCCTTTATACCGAAACCTCCCGTACCTGCCGTACCGAAGGTAATACAGAGAGCATCAAATACAGGCATCTTTACAACCAGTAAAATAACAAACTCTATAATTGTCATTACCAGATATATAAGATAAAGAATCTTTGCGGTATCTCTAAGTCTTGGAACAAGTTTTCCGACTACAGGTCCCGGGCTCTCCGCTTTCATAAGATGCATATTGTAGCCGCCCGCCATAGGAAGTATAGCAAGAAGTAACACAATAACACCCATACCGCCTACCCAGTGTGTAAAGCTTCTCCAGATAAGTGATGTATGACTTAGGCTCTCCACATCTTCAAGTATACTTGCACCCGTGGTGGTAAATCCTGATACCGTTTCAAATAAGGCATCTACCATATTCGGAATCTCACCGGTAAGTACAAAGGGAATTGCTCCCACCACACTGAGTACTATCCATGAGAGCGCAACCATTACAAAACCCTCTCTGGCAAAGAAAACATTTTCAAATTTTTTCTTACTTGAAATAAGGTATCCTATAATTGCAGACACCACACCCACAACCAAGTACGCCATGCCCTCGTGTTCACCGTATATAAGTGATGTTACCGCCGGTATCAAGAAACAGGCCGATTCCAGCATCATCACCTTTCCCACTATATATAATATAATTGAATAATTCATTACTTTAATATATCCTCTAAATTTTGCATACCTGTAATAGTTGTTATTATAATAACGGAATCATTTCTCTGTAATGTTGACTTACCGTTAGGTATCATCACTTTTCCGTCTCTGATAATACCGGCAACAAGTACACCTTCTTTTATAGGCAATGCCTCCAAGGTGGCATCCGTCATACCGGAATCTTCTTTTATATAAAATTCCAAAGCTTCAACCTTGCCATGTATAATCCTATAAAGTGCCTCAACATTATTGCTTCCCACACTGTTTTGCAATCCTCTTACATATCTTACAATATACTCCGCTGTGATATGCTTAGGATAGATCATACTTCCAAGATCGAATTTCTCTATAATATCATCAAATGCAATACGATTTATCTTTGTAACTATTTTGGCATTTGAAACACTCTTTGCATAAAGTGAAAGGAAGGCATTCTCCTCATCAATTCCCGTAAGTGAAACAAATGATGAACAATTCTCTATTCCCTCCTCCAATAATACGTCCTTATCCGCAGCATCACCATGTATGATGACAGCATTCGGAAGCATTGCGGAAAGCTCCTCGCATCTTTCATAGGATTTTTCAATTATTTTTACTTTTATTCCGAGAGGTAAGAGCTGCTTTGCCAGATAGTAGGCGATTGTTCCTCCACCGACTATCATTGTATCTCTTACACCGTTACTGCTGCATCCGACTTTCTTAAAGAAGTCCTTTGCATTTTCTGTGGAGGCTACAATACTTACAATATCTCCATTTTGCAGTACAAAGCCACCATTTGGTATAATTACCTCCTCTTCTCTTTCCACCGCACATATAAGTACATCCGACTTTATATTTCTTCCAACATCTATAAGGCTCTTTCCGACAAGTATATTGCCCTCAGGTATCTTATATTCCAAAAGTTCCACTCTTCCTCTTCCGAAAGTGTCTATTTCTATAGCTGAAGGGAACCTTAAAAGTCTTGCCATTTCTGTAGAAGCCGCATACTCAGGATTGATAGTCATAGCAAGTCCAAGTTCTTTTTTCATAAATCCGATGTCCTGACTGTACTCAGGATTTCTTACTCTGGCTATGGTATGTTCCGCTCCGGCCTTTTTTCCTACCATGCAGCACAGAAGGTTTAACTCATCCGATTCTGTAACTGCAATCAAAAGATCCGAATCTTCTATTCCGGCTTCCTCCAACACGCTATGTGTTGCTCCGTTTCCTGTAACACCCATTATATCGAGTCTGGCCGCCAAAGCCTTTACAACCGCTTCATCTGTATCAACTATTGTTATATCATGTCCTTCTGCACTAAGTTGTTCCGCAATTGTCGAACCGACCTTGCCGCAGCCTACAATTATTATCTGCATTTCCTTCTCCATTATTGAAATACTTATATTATGTTTCCTCGTAACATCTGCCTATTGTAGCACAATAAACTTATATTTGCCATATCTAAGAAATTCACTTCTTTACTCTGCATATCTATTTTGCTATACTGTAGAAAAATATATTTGTATGGAGGTTTATGTGAAAGTACAAAATATCAAAGACGTTGATGCTTTTTTCAAAGTAATCGATGAATGCAAAGGAACAGTTGAGCTTGTTTCCCCTGAAGGTGACAGAATCAACCTTAAGAGTAAGCTTACACAGTATCTTTCAATGGCAAACATCTTTTCAAACGGCTATATCAAGGAACTTGATCTTGTAGCACATGATAAAGAAGACGTTGAAAGAATAATAAAATTCATGTATCAGGGTGAATAAAATATATTTACCTAAAAAAGATCCGGCATTAAACTGCCGGACCTTTTTTATACCTTATAAGCATTTTCATTCTTATAATTTTCCACTATTCTGTATTTTCTACTTGGGCTTTCGGTATCATATCGCTTTTGATAAACACCGTCATCATCCACCCAATAATAAGTACCGTTTATAGCCGACTTGATATAGCATTTTACAAACAGATAGGAGTCCTTACCGAAGCAGTAATCCTTTCCTTCTATAGTTTTCCACTCCGCTTTGGCATATTTGTAGTCCTTATCCACATACCACCATCTGTTATTATCATTGTAATCCTTTATCCAGCCCCTTACAAAGTTTCCGCTTATATAGCCTTCGGATACATGAAACCATGGATTATATCTGCTTGCAATTCTGCCTACAGCCTTTAGCTTTTCCCCTTCACTTAAGTTTTTTACTATGGAAGATGAGGTATTCGGTGCCGTTCTGACTCTTACACCGCTGCCTGTAACGGTAAGTCTTGCGCTTACGGGAATTTCATTAACTCCTGTATCGGTAGAGCTTTGTTTAACTGCCTTTTTTTCATAGCCGGGCCTTGCAAACCCCACTATTGTATAGCCTTTCCCTTCAAAGCTTCTCTTTCTTGTCATTACCATACCGCCGTTTGCGATATTTCCGCTGCCGGTATTGCCCTCTATTGTTTCATATGTACCGTCTCTGTTTGCCGAAACTACAATTCCCGCATGATTTACTCTTCTTGATTTTGATGCCTCTGCAGTCAGAATAAGAATGATATCTCCTCTTTGTCCCTTATCAAAAAGCATATTTTTATTTTTGTAATAACTGTATACGCTTTCCGTGGAGGCTGTCTTCATTCCGTCACAAAAAACATGTTCCGCTCCGGCCATCCTGAAAATATCCCAAAGAAAAGTCACACACCATGGATATGTTGCCACACTGCCGTCATATACTTCCTGCCCGTAATAATCTGTGTTAAATACTACATTATTGCTTTCCGGCGGATCTTCAGTAACACCGACATATTCGTTTGCTTTGTTTATTACATCATCAATTAAAGACATTTGATGTCTCCGTCCGCTATTTCTATTTTGCCTTCTTTTAAAAGATGTCCTACCGCTCTTTTGAAAGCATTCTTGCTAAGCTTAAGCTCCGCCTTTATTCTATCGGGAGAAACGCTCTCATCAAAACCTAAGCTTCCGCCTCTACTCTCAATTATATTGTAAAGAATATCCGCATCGGTAAGCAGCTGTCTGTAAGCCTTTTTTCTCGGACTCAAATCAAGCTTTCCGTCTTCTCTTACTCTTATAACTCTCATATCAAGTCTGTCACCGATTTTGATATCCTCAAAACTCTCATTTGGCGGTATCATGCCGTTGTACTTGTCGTCTACCGCTACAAATATACCCATCTTTTTGATTTCAAATACCGTTCCGACAACTTCATCATCCTTTTTATACGGACTGTTCGGTGAAAGATGTGAATAAACCTTTGCACTGGCCGCAAGTCTGTTACTCTTATCCACATAAAGATATACAAGTATATCATCACCCTCTTTTACCTTATTCACCGTCTCCTTAAAAGGCAAAAGCACATCTCTTTCAAGTCCTATATCAAGAAACGCTCCTATTCCTGTTGTAGATTTTACCAAGAGTCTTCCGACTTCTCCAACTAAAATTTTAGGTCTTCTTGTAGTCGCAATAAGTCTGTCTTTACTGTCACGATATACAAATACTTCTATCTCACTTCCCACTTCACAGCCTTCCGGCACTTCCTTCATAGGCAGAAGTACGTCTTCACCGTTCCCGTCTGTAAGATATATACCGAAATCTTTTTTTCTGTCAACTTCCAGGCTCTGTATTTTTCCTAATTCCATAAATCCCCCTTAATATTCAAATCTGACGATAGCATATGTATCTCCCTTTGGATCTGCCAGATTTACAATATATGAATTTTCATTCTTTGTAATTCTAGGTAAAATCACATCATTCAATACGGCCGCCTTCTTGTATTGTACACTTATTTTTTTTACTTTGAAATCTTCTTCAATAATATTTTTTGCTTTACTTACATATACGGCATTATTCATATGATGATTTGTATCCAAATCATTCTTGCTTACCACAATTTCCTTGCCGAGTTTGTACTCTGTCGGTATATCAAATTTTCTGACAATCTCAGTCATATCGAGGCGTTTCTCATTACCTGCCAAATACTTTTTTAAAGCTTCATCTGTAGGTTTGGTAGGTCTTTTATTGTCCAAATCATAATGAAACCATATGGAATCCGCTTTTACCAAAAACTCACCGTTTTCATCTTTTAAAAAGAAATTTCTATAGCCGTAAAAGCTTTTAAAGTTATATGCAAATGTGCCTACTTCCACTTTCTGTGCAAGTCCCGGCAATCTGCTTATATCTATCTGCCAGGAATTCACCCACCAGGCTTCCTTTTTCCCTTGTAAATATTTTATTCCAAGTCCCAGGTCCTCAGATTGAAATGTTGAACAGTCCTGAAATAAATTCAAAAGTCCTACCAAAGACAGCTCTCCATTCTCCCCCAATTCACTGTATCTGATTCTTTCATTAAATGAATACATTTGACTACCTTACCTCACTGTCTCTTATTTTAAAAGAGATTTGAAATACTCAAAAATTTCCTCACCTACTACCGCATCATCTCTTCTTTGTTTATAAGACATTCTCTCAGGATGAAACTGTGTAGCTATAATCGGTAATTCTTCATGTATAACGGCTTCACATACTCCGTCCTCGGAGCGTAAAACCTCCTTCAGTCCTTCCCCGAGTTTTTTTGCGCCTTGGTGATGTGCGGAGTTTATATTGAAAGTTTTACCATAAAATTTTTCAAACAAATTTCCTTCTTCTACACTTTTTACACTGTGTATGCTGTCATTATCATTTTTTCTTGTATGAATATCTCTTGTTGCAAGATCCTGATGTAAACTTCCTCCAAAGTATATATTTATAAGCTGCATACCTCTGCAAATGCCTAAGATGGGCTTTTTTGCCTTTACAAATGCATCCAAAATATCTCTTTGTGCTTTATCAAGCTCTTTGTCAGGCTCATCCGAACCGTTCATTTCTTCACCATAGTAAACAGGATCTATATCTCCGCCACCGGGAAGAAGCAGACCGTCACATTTTATGGCTTCATCCACATCAAGAGTTGCGATAACTTCTATATCATTTTCTTTTAATGCATCGATATAATTTGTCAAGTTTTCAGTCCCTGCAAGTGCTACCTTCTTCATAAAAAATCCTCGTCTATATATACTAAAAAACTCCCACAAACATCATTGTTTGAATGGGAGTTGTAAAAGCTGGGCTACTAGGATTCGAACCTAGAAATGCTGGAGTCAGAGTCCAGTGCCTTACCATTTGGCGATAACCCAAAACTGACTTTAATAGGATACTCTATTAGGTCAGTTTTGTCAATAGTAAATTGAAAACTTACTTGATTTTTTTGTGAAAACTTAGCTTAAGCTCAATACGGCAATTGTCATCCTTAGTTTTGCAGTCAAACTGTATCTGCCATACTCTCTCTTCCACACCGTTGTGGTTGCTGAAGCATACTTCATTTATATTTATATTTCCTGCGTTTACTACATCTATACAAAGTAAAGCCCTTTTTCCCTGTAAAAGGATTCTGTTGTCTTTAATTTCAGGCTTTATATATGTCACCAGATTTTCAGTCAAACTATATTTATAAGACAGGCTTTCCGTTATATCCTCTATAACAATATATTTATCATGACTGTAGTATTCAACATTCCTGTAAAGTTTTATATTCTCAAAACCATAGGCCTTTGCATAAGACATTTTAACCTGTCCGACTTTTGGCGATTCAAAACTTGAACATTTATATTTTTCTCCTGCTTTTTGTTCCTCACCGTTTATAAGAGGTACATTATGCGAAAGACTTCTGTTATTAAATATTTTATACCTTGTATCATCCTTAAAATAATCCTTTGTATACTCGCCACATCCAAGATCTGCAAGGAATACTTCTCCGGCATAACTTAGTATAAAACTTCCTATATCATTATGGTTGTGAGGCTCATTATTATTACCGCCTTTGATTGCAAGTCCGGTATCACCACTATTCCATACAGCCCACTGTGCCTCTTTATAAAAAATAAATTTGTACTCTTCTTTTATAACTTGATTTTTATTTTTTTCATCTTCTAAAAATTCACTCACCCATAAATCGTCCTGCAGATTTGCCATAAATCTATAGCAACCGTCAGAGTCAAATTTCATAGCGAAATCTATAGGTGGAATTTCAAAGCCCTTAAATTTACTCTTTAAAAAACAACTAAGTCCAAGTCTGAATCTGTCATTGGCCAAGCCATCGGAAAAACTTATAGTGTTACCACCGGGTAAAAAGCAGTTTTGCTGAAACAATACAATATTTTCAAGCCTCTCATCGGTATATAAGTTTTTTTCTCCATCGGTATATTCATACAGCTGCCTTGCAAAACCGAAAAAATATTCCATACCATATGTAAAATAGCTCATCCCCTCAAGACATACACCGTCTTCACTGAAACCTCCGACATATTTGTCCAGACAAAGTTTTACTCTGTCAAGTATTTTATCTCTTACACCTTTATCATCCGGCAGATACAATACAGCGCTGCCTATACTTGATGCACATACCGATATCCAGTTATTATCCCAGTTTTCCCATCTGTGATATCCGAATTCACTTTCCGCATAAGGCTTTATTATCCTCCTCCATACATTTTCTTTTATAATGTCCAGACATTCCTCATATAATATCTTACCCAGATAATGGTATATACATGATAGAGCCTGTGCAGTTTCAGCCGCAAATAAATCTATAGTATACTTCCGGTCGTATTTACTCATATCAACATGTGCAGGCAAAGCCCATGTATCTTCTTTACATATTGTATATATTATCTCTTCAAGCTTTTTTATATATATCTTTTCCTTGTGCCATAATGTAACAAAAAAGAATACATTCAAAAATTTTCTTCTCTCAAAATATAGTTTTTCGTATATAAGTCTGTTTCCGGTCTGTTCATACAGTAAAAACTTCTCTTCACTAAGTACAGGTAACTCCTTATACAGTAATTCCCTACTATAGTTTTCTATATCTCTCTTAAATTCTTCCAGATGTATTCTTATTGCTTCAAAACATTTCATAATTTATTCTTTCACTGCACCTATCATAATACCTTTGGTAAAATACTTTTGTAAGAAAGGATATGCACACAGTATCGGCAAAGTTGCAACGATAACGGTCGCATATCTTATCGTTGCTCCTACCGCTTCCAAATCTCCTGAAGATACTCCCTGTGTCATAACCGAAGTGTCATTTGAAAGCAGAATTTCTCTAAGTATAACCTGAAGCGGATACATGGATCTGTCTGTAAGTATTGTGGAAGCCCAAAACCATCCGTTCCATACACCCACACCATAGTATAAAAGCATAACCGCAAGTACAGGCTTTGAAAGTGGCAATACTATTGAAAACAGTATTCTTATATGTCCCGCTCCGTCTATTCTTGCAGCCTCACTGAGTGACTTCGGTATACTTTCAAATGATGTCTTTAAAATAATCATATTGTAGGTACTTATCATAAAGGGAAGAATAAGCCCCCAATGACTATTCATCAAATGCAATGATCTCAGATTCTGATAAAAAGGTATCATTCCGCCGCTTATAAACATAGTCAAGGTTATCATAAACATCAAAGGCTTCTTAAATAGTACCCTCTCTCTTGAAAAGAAGTATGCTCCTATTGATGTCATGGTTATTTGCAATATCAAACTTATAATAAGAATTTTTATAGTATTCAAATAACCTGATAAAATCATTTTATTTTTAAATACTGCAATATATGCCGCTATATTCGGCTTTATCGGGAGCAAAAGTAAACCGCTGTGCTGCATTATCAGATTTCCGTTTGATAGAGAAGCCATCAGAACATACCATATGGGATATATACATAACAAAGCAAGTATGGATAAAATACATATATTAAACAGATTAAATATACTGAATGAATTAGAATTTTTCTTTTTCATTATCCCTCCTTACCACAGACTTGTTTCACTGACTTTTTTACTCAGTTTATTTGCCACAAGCAGGAATATAAAATTTATACCTGAGTTGAACAGACCTATTGCTGTTGAATAACTCCAGTTTCTCTCTAATATACCCACTCTGTAAATATATGAGGCAATAACATCTGCTGTTTCATAAGTTGCCTCATTATATAAAAGTATTGTCTTTTCATAGCTTGATCCAAGGATTTGACCAAGCCTTAATATAAGCATAATTATTATAGTTGTGCTTATTCCCGGCAAAGTAACATGTAAAAGTTTATCCCATCTGTTTGCACCGTCTATAGATGCCGCCTCATACAGCTGCTCATCAATACCTGACAATGCCGCCAGATATATTATTGAACCCCAGCCTATTTCCTGCCATATATCCGAAGTGATATATATTGTCCTGTACAGTGCAGGATTTTGAATAAGCGATGTTCTTGTACCGCCGAAAAACTCGATTATATCATTTATAAGTCCGGTGCTTTGTGTAAACTCTTTTATAATTCCGGTTACCACTACCAATGAAATAAAATGTGTCAAATATGTTGCAGTCTGAACAGTCTTCTTAAACTTCTTTTGTTTCAGTTCGTTTAAAAGCAGCGCAAGTATTATAGGTGCAGGGAATCCGAAGATAATTCCGTATACGCTCAATAAAACTGTATTCCTCAGTATTCTTACAAAATACGGACTGTTAAAAAACCTTATGAACTGCGCAAAACCTACCCATTCACTTCCCTTTATTCCAAGTCTCGGATTGTAATCCATAAATGCAATAACCGCACCATACATTGGTTTATAGTGAAATATAATATAAAATATTAAAACCGGTAGAACTAAAATATACAAACTTTTATTCAGTTTTAAATCTTTTTTTATTTTAGAAAATATCGTATTCTTCATATTATCACCTTTGCAAGCCGATGCAAAAGCACCGGCCTGTCAAATATCATATTTTACTATCTTGCATTATATCTTTCCAATGCCGCATTCTCCATTTCCAATACCTTGTCAATTCCCATTGACTTGATTGTACTTACATAATTGTCCCATTCAGACATATCCATAGTTCCAAGAATAAACTTTAATGTACATTCATCTCTATATGTATTTACTTCAGTCATTATTCTTGCTATCTCCTTACTCTCTTCCGCATTAGGAGTAATAGGCGGTATTGTATACTTCTTCATATTTGTATCCGACCAAAGCTTTAATGCCTCTTTTTGTTCATCCAGTGAGAAATACTGTAAAATGTATTCTTCATCCTGAACAAAAGGTCCGTTATAGTTTGCCCTTACATGTCCTGCCATAGAATGAGTTATAGACATATTCGGATTATTAAGTAAGAGGTCTGTATATGTATACTTGCCGTCTTTCATCTCATAGCTTACTCCCTCTTTACCGAAATTAAAAAGTACATGTCCGGCTTCACTGTATCCGTAATCCAAGAGTCTTGCTGCCACTTCCACATCCTTACAGCTTGTTGTAATTGCCGCACATCCAAGTCCGCCCGGATAGAAATTATCTCTTTGTCCCATTTCAGGTTTCTGTCCTGCTTCAAGTGTGGGATATGGTGCTCCGACAAGTCTGAAATCAGGATTTGTCTCTTTTCCGGCCTTAGTCCAGTTTCCCATACCGCTTCCGCCCCAGGCAAATGATGCGCCTGCCGCTCCGCTTGTTATCTTTGCCGCCACCTGATCGTTTGTAAGTGTTGCAAGATCCGGATCCAAAAGTCCCGCCTTCATCCACTCACTCATCTTTTGAAGATAATTTTTATATGAATCTTCTATAGCACCATATGCAATCTTACCGTCCTTTAAATAGAATGTTCTTCTTGCATTGTAAGCACAGGCAAAAGGATTGTTGTTTGTAAGATCCGGCACTGAATACCAGTAGGCAAATGCTCCTGTAGCCCCCTTTTTCTCTTTGAATGCTGTAAGCACAGTTTCCCATTCATCCACGGTCTTCGGTACTTCAAGGCCAAGTTCATCAAGCCAATCTCCTCTAAGCATAGGTCCCATACTTGTAAGCAGAAGGTCTCCTCCTCTTATAAACGGAAAGCAGTAATAATCACCATTGTCTGTTCTTATCATTTTGTCCACATCCGGATGATCCTTTAAATATGCCTTTATATTCGGGCAATACTTGTCAAATACATCATTCAAAGGAATTATTACACCGTCATCAATAGCCTTTTGCGGTCCGCCTTCATATCCGAACCACTCCCATTCTACGATATCGGGTAATTCCTCATCCAGTAACATAAGATTGAACTGCTCTTTTTCCTGACCGAGTGCAGGATGCTTGTACTCTACAGCAATTCCGGATTGTTCGTGGAGATTTTTATAAAAATCGGTCTCTCCAAGATTTCCGTAATTAGCCGAAACATTGACATTAAGTGGAATCCAATAAGTCAATGTCTTATCTGTTTTCATAGGATAAGAGAACTCTTTGTTCTCTGATACCGCCTCACTCGCAGTATCACTTGCCGTCTTTTCCTCCACTTTCTGTGAACAACCTGTCAAACTCATGCTGACCAAACTACATACCAATAACAAACTGCCTAAATTTCTTAAGCTCTTTCTCATATTCCCTCCTTAATTTTGTTACGATATTTAATTATTTATCTCCATTTTATATGAAAACATTATGTTTTTCAACCCATTTTTGATAAATATATATTTAATTTTAATAACTATTGTATAATTTTTATCAATGTTATTCCACTAAAAAAGTCACAAAAGCTTCAACTTTTGTGACTCCTCTTTATTCCCATCTTTCAAATAAATCTTCAAACTTTAGGGTATCATCTTTTTTTATAACCTTACTTCTGCCGTCTCCGTAATCATAGCAAAAAGTCGTCCATAGGTTTCTCTTTCCAAATCCTATTTTTACAAGTTTATCTAAAACGATACCGCCCTGTGGAAGCTCTTTTTTTAAAAAATCGCACAGCTCATCAAGAGTTTTTATATCGACAAAATCATTTATACCCTGTTTAAAGGTTATAGACTTATACTCATTGTCGTCTTTATCAAAAATTCTTATATGCTTCATATTTTGATTGAAGTTATTTATTCTCTCGGCTGTTTCATTGCCCTCTATAAGAGAAAAACCTCCCTGCATATAGGCTTTTTCTATCTTATAATCCTTTAATGTATCATCTTTTTCGGTTTCTCTTTCGATGTCCACATTTTTACCGTCATACTTCACATCATAAATATCGCCTTTAAAATCCATATATTTTAAACGGGAACATGTGGCATTTGCAACCATGCATTTTACACTTGCCTCTTCCTGAAATCCCTTTTTAAGGCTCGGCTTTGAAAACTCTTTTTTATCCTCTTTAGACTTTGAGTATTCAGCCATATCATCCTCGGAACTCTTAGGCCTTGATCTATTCATCATTAGAAGAACCGCCACTATCGCTACCGCAACCGCCGCTATAATAATTACATTCATACCTTCTTCTTTCTTACATCCGCCTTTTTATCTTCTTCGGCAATAAGTACCATACAACTTCTGCCTTCAACCGATATCTTTCTTTGGTCTTCTGTCTTAACAACATCTTTCTTAAACGGGGTATTTATATCATCCGTATTTACCAATACTTTCCATGAGCTTCCTCTCTTTATGGTAGGAAGCGAAAACTCATGTCTGTCCCAATGCATATTTAAGATAATATATATATCCTGTTTTCCTTCTATAAGTATTCCCATCTGCCTATTATAGTATTCAAAATCCGGTTTCCAAACCTGCATACCGTGAACAGAGGTTTTGGACTTTTCCACGCTCGAAATATACTCTCTTCTGAATCCAAGCATAGCCCTTACAAAGTCAAGAAAGTCCTTATTCTTGTCTACCAGTTTCCAATTGAAATAGCTTATCTCATTGTCCTGACAATATGTATTATTATTTCCGTTCTTTGACTGTAATATCTCATCGCCGCTGCATATACATGGAGCACCTTTTGATATCATCAAAAGGAATACGGCATTCAAATACATCCTCTTTCTTAGGTTAAGTACCTGCATCTTTTTGGTATCACCCTCAAATCCGCAGTTCCAGGAAAAGTTCATATTTGATCCGTCAGCATTGTCTTCACCATTATCTTCATTATGCTTATAATCATATCTGTATATATCGGCAAGTGCAAATCCGTTGATATCCGAAATAAAGTTTAAATAATTGCTCTTTTCCGCAATCACATTTGCAACGAAAGGAACCATTCCCTCATCACCTTTCAGATATTTTCTCATATTGTTCATATAATCATAATCCATAGAGATGATGTTTTTGCCCTTGTTTTCATATATCTTATTTGTAAATATGAATTTGCTGTCAAGAAGATAAGGATCTTTTACAATATCATCACAGTAATCAACTCCTGTGAGATGAAAACCGTCTATATGGTATTCAATTTTCCAGTATCTTAATACATCAATTATATAGCTGATATTTTTCTTGGCAAAGAAAAACTCCTGTATGACTCCGATACCTGCTTCATGCAGGGCCTTTACCATACTCTTATATTCATTTACAGGATTTCTGTTTTTTCTTGTAGAATAACTTGCCTTAGGTGCAAAGTTTAAACTGTCTGCATATCCCCAATAGTTTATTCTGATTTTTTCCTGCTTTTCTTTCTTCTCCTTATCAAAAAGGGAAATCCAACTTCCTCCGACTCTTATAAACTCATCAAATTCAGTTGCAGGCATTATATCAACAAAATCCACACCAATGTCTTTTAAATAGTCTATCTTACTTATAAGTCCTTTAAATGTACCCTTGTCCACAACCTTTGAGCTGTTTGATTTTGTAAAACCTCTTATATGAAGCCTGTAAATAAATGCTTCATCCAAAGTTTTATTGTCCAAGTTGTTTTCAAAATCATTACCCCAGTCAAATTCACTTATATACACAGGGCTTCTTCTCGGGTTATCTATAAGACTAGTTTTACCGAAACTGTCTCTACCCGAAAAGCATTTACCGTATTCATCCGGAAAAAGTCCTTTTTCATCTTCAAAAGCATACTCAAAAGTTTTCTTAAGGCGTGTATTTACCTGTAAAAACCACACATCTCCTATTCTTGATTCCTTTGGAAACTCTATTCTTTCTACAGGAGCTTCTTCATTTCTTTCATAAAGGTTTAAATAAAGTCGTTCACATTTTCTTATAACCTTTATAAAAAAACAAGAGGGCGTCACAGTCATACCAAGCGGATAAGA
This sequence comes from Lachnoanaerobaculum sp. MSX33, assembly GCF_000512995.1. Lineage (NCBI taxonomy): Bacteria > Bacillati > Bacillota > Clostridia > Lachnospirales > Lachnospiraceae > Lachnoanaerobaculum > Lachnoanaerobaculum sp. MSX33. The sequence continues at coordinate 38,659 of NZ_AZXX01000011.1, forward strand.
ATAACTTCTACCTCTCTCTTTCTGAACTACCATAACGCACCTCCTTTAAGTCATATATTTATATTTCAATATCCAGTTCTACCGGACAATGGTCCGAACCCAAGATATCACTATGTATCTTAGCTTCCTTTATTCTATCTTTTAATTTATCAGATACTATAAAATAGTCAATACGCCAACCGACATTCTTTGCTCTGGCACCGCCCATATAGGACCACCATGAGTAAGCATCCGTTTTATCCGGATACAGTACTCTGAAGCTGTCGCAAAAGCCTGAGGTCAAAATAACATCCATCTTGCCTCTTTCCTCGTCTGTAAATCCGGCATTTTTCCTATTGGTCTTAGGATTCTTCAAATCTATCTCTTTATGAGCAACATTCAAGTCACCGCAAAATATCACCGGCTTTTTTTCTTCAAGTTTTAAGATATAGGAGAGGAAAGCATCTTCCCAAGTCATTCTGTAGTCAAGTCTTGTAAGACCTCTTTGAGAGTTTGGAGTATAGCAGGTTATCAGATAAAAATCTTCATACTCCGCCGTAATAACTCTACCCTCATTATCATGTTCCTCTATACCGATGCCATAGGTCACATTAAGAGGCTTATCTTTAGTAAATACAGCCACGCCTGAGTAGCCTTTTTTTTGCGCATAATTCCAATAGTCATAATATCCTGGAAGATCAAGTTCAATTTGACCTTCTGAGAGCTTTGACTCCTGTATACAGAAAATATCGGCATCAATATCTCTGAAAAAATCCAAAAATCCCTTTGTTACGGCAGCTCTAAGACCGTTGACATTCCATGAAATCATCTTCTTTGTACTTGCCATATCAATCATCACTCTCTTCATCTGCTGAAACAGTATATGTAAATCTCTTTCTTGCCATCTCGTCAGACTCAAGATATTCATCATATGTAGTAATCTTATCTATAAGACTTCCGTTAATGATTTCCATAATTCTGTTAGCTGTGGTCTGTACTACCTGATGGTCTCTTGATGAGAAGATAAGTACACCCTTGAACTTTACAAGTCCGGTGTTGAGTGCTGTAATAGACTCCATATCAAGGTGGTCTGTAGGCTCGTCAAGTATAAGTACATTTGCTCCGCTTATCATAAGCTTTGAGAGCATACAACGAACCTTCTCTCCTCCTGAGAGTACATTCACTTTCTTTACACCGTCTTCACCTGCAAAAAGCATTCTTCCAAGGAAGCCTCTTACATATGTAGCATCCTTGATTTCAGAATATTTTGTAAGCCAGTCAACTATTGTCTCATCACCTGAGAAATCCTTTGTATTGTCCTTAGGGAAATAGCTTTGTGTAGTGGTAAGACCCCATTTATAGCTTCCGCTGTCAGGCTCCATCTCTCCTGCAAGGATCTTGAAAAGTACGGTCTTTGCCTTTTCATTAGGTCCTACAAGTGCCACCTTGTCTTCTCTGTTTAACACAAAGCTGATATTATCAAGAATTTTCTCTCCGTCGATAGTCTTTGAAAGATTCTCCACTGTAAGAACTTCATTACCTATCTCTCTTGCAGGTCTGAAGTCGATGTATGGATATTTTCTCGAAGAAGGCTTGATATCATCAAGCTCGATTTTTTCCAAGGCTCTCTTTCTGGATGTAGCCTGCTTTGACTTTGAAGCATTAGCAGAGAATCTTTGAATAAACTCCTGCAACTCCTTGATCTTTTCTTCTTTCTTTCTGTTGGCTTCCTTCATCTGGCGAACCATAAGCTGACTTGACTCATACCAGAAATCATAGTTTCCAGCATAGAGCTGTATCTTGCCGTAGTCGATATCCGCAATCATTGTACAAACTTTATTAAGGAAATATCTGTCATGAGATACAACTATAATTGTGTTTTCAAAGTTTATAAGGAACTCTTCAAGCCAGGCAATAGCATCCAAGTCAAGGTGGTTTGTAGGCTCGTCAAGTAAGAGTATATCGGGATTACCGAAGAGCGCCTTTGCAAGAAGTACCTTTACCTTAAGGTTTGACGGCATATCACTCATCAATGTATAGTGATGTTCCGTATCTACTCCAAGTCCGTTTAGAAGTGCCGCAGCATCGGATTCGGCCTCCCAACCGTTCATATTTGCAAACTCACCTTCAAGGTCAGCCGCCTTTATACCGTCTTCTTCTGTAAAGTCAGGCTTTGCATATATTGCATCCTTTTCCTTCATTATCTCATAGAGTCTTGCATTTCCCATGATTACAGTATCCAAAACGGTGTATGTATCATATTTGAAATGGTCCTGCTCCAAGAATGAAAGTCTCTCTCCCGGTGTTATAACTATATCACCGTTTGTAGGTTCTATCTGACCTGAGAGTATCTTAAGGAATGTTGACTTTCCCGCACCGTTTGCACCTATAAGTCCATAACAGTTGCCCGGTGTAAATTTTATATTAACATCTTCAAAAAGGGCTTTCTTCCCCAATCTGAGGGTTATTCCATTTGCACTAATCATTATAATTCTCCTAAGAGTTTATCAACTGCCGCCATCTTTGTACATAGACACAGAAGGTTTGCGGCTATCTCCAAATCCGCTACAGGCGGGAATGAAGGAGCGATACGAATATTCTTATCATCCGGATCTTTTCCGCCCGGGAATGTAGCTCCTGCACCTGTCATTACAACACCTGCTTTTTTACATTTTGATACAACTTCTTTTGCGCATCCGTCCATAGTATCAAAAGAGATAAAGTATCCGCCCTTCGGCTTTGTCCAGCTTGCTATACCAAGACCGCCAAGCTCTTTTTCAAGTGTATCTATTACCATCTCAAACTTAGGTCTGAGTGAGTCGGCATGCTTTCTCATATGCTCTACCATACCGTGAATATCCTTGAAATATCTTACATGTCTAAGTTGATTTACCTTATCATGACCTATTGTCTGATTCTTCAACTGATTTTTAATATCCTCGAGGTTATTATGTGATGTGGCAAGTGCCGCAATACCTGAACCCGGGAATGTAACCTTTGATGTTGAAGCAAACTTATACACAAGATCAGGATTTCCCGCTCTCTTACACTCAGCCAAAATCTCTATAAGATGATCCTGATCAAGATCATAGAGATGATGAATTGTATATGCATTATCCCAATAAATTCTGAAATCCTTAGCTGCCGGCTTTAATCTTGCAAATCTTCTTACGACTTCGTCAGAGTATGAGTTTCCTGTAGGATTTGAATACTTCGGTACACACCAGATTCCCTTTATGGAATCATCATTTTGTACAAGCTCCTCTATCATATCCATATCGGGACCGCTCTCAAGCATAGGTACGCATACATTCTCAAATCCGAAATACTCCGTTATTGCAAAATGTCTGTCATATCCCGGTACTATACAAAGGAACTTTACTTTGTCAAGCTTACACCAAGGTGTAGAGCCCATTACTCCATGAGTATATGATCTGGAAATACAGTCATACATTACATTAAGACTTGAGTTTCCGTAGATAATAAGGTTATCTGCAGGAACCTCCATCATATCACCCATAAGCTCCTTTGCCTCAGGTATACCGTCAAGTACACCATAGTTTCTGCAATCTGAACCGTTCTCGCTCATAAGGTCCTTATCTGATGTAAGTACATCCATAAGTCCCATAGAAATATCAAGCTGCTCCTGTGAAGGCTTTCCTCTACTCATATCAAGCTTTAAGTCTCTGTTTTGCATAGCCTTATATTCAGCCTTCAGGCTTTTCTTAAGCTCCAAAAGTTCCTCTTTTGTCAATTCTGCGTATGGTTTCATTATATTCTCCTTATACCTGTTTATTGTTTTTGCTCATTTCTTCAAGCTTTGCATTCAACTCATCTAATTTCTTTTGGCATTCAAGTATCTTTGACCTCTGATCAAATACCAGCTCATCATCTGTTAAAAGATCATTGGCCGCTACATACTCTCCTATAACCATTTTGTAGGACTTTATAATATCCTCTTCTATTTTTATGTCTCTTTTGAGCTTTGTAATATCGGCAATTTCTCTGCCCTTATTTAAAGCATTCTGTGCTATTTTCTGTCCTTCTTCTTTAGCAATACTTCCATATATGCTTAACTTCTTGAAAAAATCTTCCATATAGCCTCCTTTATTCAAATATTAACAGTATAATTACTTTATCAACTTTTAGCAAGTCCAAGGTTACAGTTAGACAATAAATTATTTTAATGCCAAAAATGCGGCCATATTTCCTCTTATATCTCCCATTATTCTATGGGAATAAAGCAAATCCGGATTGCAGGCGGTACAAATATTTGATGTAAATATATTCTCAGGCAAAACTCCCGCCTCTTTTAATACTGTTTCATTGGCTTTCCAAAGTGAAAGTCTGAAATGATACTCTCCGTCTTCTCTGAAAATACTCTCTATATCTTCACTTTTAAAGTTTTTTGAAAACTCTTCGTATACATCTTCGCTTACCTGATAGCAGTCTTGACAAATACCTGGGCCTATACAGGCAATTACATCCTTTGCATCCGTGCCGAAATTTTTTGCCATCTCATTTATCATTACCGCACCCATTCTTTTACAGGTACCTCTCCACCCCGAATGTGCAAGTCCTATTACCTGTTTTTTTCTGTCATAAAAATAAAGCGGAATACAGTCTGCAAAAAAAGCCCCCAAGGTAATGCCTCTCTCATCAGTTATCAGTCCGTCAATATTTCTGTAGTCTCTTTCAACCGATACTCCCTTACCCATATCGCTCTTATTCACTACTCTTACATTGGTGGAATGCTCCTGATATGAGAGCACAAAACTGTCTTCCTTTACTCCCAGAGCTTTTGCCATTCTTTTATAATTCTCAAGCACACCCTCTTTATTATCAAGCTCTCTGCTGAAGCTTAAATTCATAGAGGCATAAGGGCCTTCACTTACCCCTCCTATTCTTGTGGAAAATCCCTGAACAAGCTCCTCATATTTTTCCAATGCTTCAAACGAAAAATATTCCACTCTGTTTTCAGCTTTTTTCAATCTCAAAATGTTTTTATCATTCTTTTTTAATATCTTTATACTCAATAAAATGCTCCTTTTATCCAATCTATCTTCTCACCCATTATTCCTATACAGTCAAATCTTATGCTGTGCATGAAATAATGCTTTTCATTAAGATAATACCTTGCCAGTTTTCGTATTTTCTGCTGCTTAAAATATCCTACAGACTCAAGCGGATATCCGAAGCTTTCATCTTTCCTGTATTTTACTTCTATAAATAATAATACATTGCCTTCTCTGGCGATAATATCTATCTCGCCAAATCTGTTTCGGTAGTTTCTTTCAAGTATTATAATTCCGTTATTTTCAAGAAAAGAGGCAGCAATTGCCTCCCCCTTGTTTCCGACTTCTCTTTTATTCACTTACAAAATTTCCTATAAATGATTTTCTGTGTATGGCACATGGCCCTATTTCCTTTAAAGCCGCTATATGTGTCGCCGTACCGTAGCCCTTATTTGATGCAAAGCCGTACTCAGGGTAGATTTTATCATACTCTGCCATAAGCCTGTCTCTGGTGACCTTTGCAAGTATACTTGCTGCGGCTATGTTTACACTCTTGGCATCTCCTTTTACTATACCCACCTGCTTTATATTTATATCAGGTATATGTACTGCATCCACCAGTAAAACATCAGGTGTTTTTTCCAGTGCATTTACGGCCTCTCTCATTGCCTCATAAGTAGCCTGTAATATATTTATCTCATCTATCAAAGTATTTGAAGCAATACCTATGCCGTACGCTATGGCGTTTTGCTTTATTTCATCAAATAAAACATCTCTTCTTTTTTCCGTAACCTTTTTGGAATCATTTAAAAAAGGAAGGAAGATGTCCTTTGGCAAAATTACCGCCGCCGCCACCACAGGACCTGCAAGCGGCCCTCTGCCTGCCTCGTCTATACCGGCAACATATGCCAAATCGCTGTATTTATTTTCAAATTCTCTCATGCCCTCAAGTCTTACTCTCTCAAGGGCAAGTTTTTCTTCACTTATTTTCCTCATCCTGTTTTCCTACGGCATTTGTAATGTGACTCTTCCAAGTTTCCCCGACCTGAACTCATTTACAAAGATACTTGCGGCCTTATCATAGTCAAGCTCATTGCCCTTCTTTGTACAACCTCTTAAGTTTGCTATTTTTATTAAAACGGCATTTTCATCATCACCGTCTTCCATCTCAAATCTTTCTGTAAGTATCTCAGGTCTGTTTTTAATAAACCATTTAATAAGTTCAAGCCCCAGCTCTCTGATATCTATAATCATATCGTTTATAGAGCCGATAAATGCAATCATCTCACCAATGTTTTCGTCTTCAAACTTTGGCCAAAGTATTCCCGGAGTATCTAAAAGTTCTATCTGACCTTTAAGTTTTATCCACTGATTCCCCTTTGTAACTCCCGGTTTATTTCCGGTCTTTGCCATTGCTCTTCCTGAAACCGAGTTTATAAGTGTGGACTTGCCGACATTCGGAATACCTGCCACCATTGCTCTTACAGGTCTGTTTTTAATTCCTCTTTTAGCGTCTCTTTCTCTCTTTTCCTTTGAAACATTCTCTATAGCCTTTATCAGTGCATTCACTCCGTTTTTCTTTCTGGAGTCCATAAACATGCACTCATAACCCTGCTCCTTATAATGGCTTGCCCATCTGTTGTTTGCACTCTCATCGGAGAGATCAGCCTTATTTAATATAATAATTCTGGACTTATTGGAGCCCAGTTCCATGATTTCCGGATTTCTTGTAGCCTCAGGTGCTCTGGCATCCGTCATCTCTATAATAATATCCACAAGCTTTATGGCATCTGACATCGCTCTTTTTGCCTTAGTCATATGACCCGGGTACCATTGTATCTTCATAAACTATCCTTTCATCAGGCTCTATTTTATAAAACCTATCCTTTTTACAGGCAATACTCTGATCCATGCATTACCTATAATCATATCTTCCGTCACATTTCCTATTGTAGAGATTCTGGAATCTTCACTTCCGACTCTGTTATCACCCAATACAAAATATTCATTGCTTGCCAACTTAATCTCGTCCGCCGCCAAACCGCCCGATGAAGCCTCAAAAAATTTATCCAACGCTTCACCGTCTATATAAACCAAACCTTCTCTTATATTAACACTTTCACCCGGAAGCCCTATTACTCTTCTGATACATACTCTTCCGTCTGTATTTTTAAATGCTATCAAATCATATCTTTTAGGTTTTAAAAAAGTATATGCGGCTTTATTTATAAGTACAGCCTCTCCCTGCTCTATCTGCGGTGACATGGACTGACCGACCATAAATGTTTTTGCTCCGAATATATACACCACAAACCATGCAAGTGAAAGTATCACTGCCAATTGCATCAATATGTCCAGTATTATTAAAAATCTTGACTCTTGTTTTTTTATTTTCATTTATTGACCTGTTTTTTTATTTTGTTTTTTGTTAAACTGATTATAGCATAAATGATGTTAGGAGAAAACTATGGAATATCGTATAGAGCATGACTCTATGGGCAGTATCAAAGTACCTGTGGACAAATATTACGGCGCTCAAACAGCAAGAAGTCTTTCAAACTTTAAAATCGGTACCGAAAAAATTCCGATGGAGGTGATAAGAGCATTTGCATATCTGAAGTCAGCCTGTGCCGCTACAAATCTTGAGCTTGGAAAACTGACAGAGGAAAAGTCGAATATTATAAGTACAGTTTGCAATGAAATACTTGAAGGTAAACTGGACGAGCACTTCCCGCTCTCCGTATGGCAGACCGGCAGCGGTACTCAAAGCAATATGAATGTAAATGAGGTAATTACCAATAGAGGCAATGAGATCTTGGGTAAAAAACTTTTGCATCCGAATGATGATGTAAATATGTCACAAAGCTCAAACGACACCTTCCCCGCCGCAATGCATATAGCCGCAGTTTTGGAAGTACAGGATAAACTCCTGCCTTCTTTAAACAAGCTTATACTTGCATTTAAAAAGCTTGAAGAGGAAAATAAAGGAATTGTAAAATCCGGAAGAACACATTTACAGGATGCCACTCCTATCGCCTTTTCACAGGAGATAAGCGGATGGAGGGCTTCCCTTGAAAATGATTATAAGCAAATAGAAAGTGCGCTTCCCTTTATAAAAAAGCTTGCTCTCGGTGCCACTGCTGTAGGTACGGGACTGAATGCTCCTAAGGGATTTGATACTCTGGTTGCAAAGAATATCTCAAAACTTACAGGTAAAGATTTTGTCACAGACAGCAATAAATTCCATGCTTTAACTTCAAAATCCGAACTTGCCTTTGTACATGGAGCACTTTCATCTCTTTCAGGCGATTTGATGAAAACAGCAAATGATATAAGATGGCTTTCAAGCGGACCAAGATGCGGTTTGGGTGAAATATTTATCCCTGAAAACGAACCGGGAAGCTCAATAATGCCGGGAAAAGTAAATCCTACACAGTGTGAGTCAATGACTATGGTATGCGTACAGGTAATGTCAAATAATACGGCTGTAAATATGGCATCAAGCCAGGGTAATTTTGAGCTGAATGTGTTTATGCCTGTGCTTATCCATAACTTTCTTCAGTCTGTCAGAATTTTATCTGAAGGAATGGACTCATTCAGAGTTCACTGTGTGTGCGGTATCAAGGCAAACAAACAAAAAATGCATGAAAATCTGCATAATTCACTGATGCTTGTAACCGCAATCAGTCCATATATCGGATATGAAAACGCTGCAAAAGTTGCCAAGCTTGCACATGAGAAAAATATTTCTCTAAAAGAGGCGACTCTTGTCATGAATCTTATGACAGAGAAAAAATTTGATGAGGTTTTTAAACCTGAAGAAATGATATAAAAGAAAGGATATTTATGCAACAAACCAAGAAGCAGGATATGACCAAGGGGAATATTACCTTCGGGCTTTTATTATTCTTCTTCCCCATACTCCTTGGAACTTTCTTCCAACAGCTGTATAACACTGCAGATGCGGTTATCGTAGGTCAAAATGTAGGAAAGCTCGGACTTGCAGCCGTAGGTGGAACCACAAGTACAATAATCAATCTTTTTATAGGCGTTTTTGTAGGATTATCCTCCGGTTTCAGTGTAATCGTCTCACAACACTATGGTGCCAAAAACGATAGGCTTGTAAGTATATGCGTTCATACTTCAATTGCGTTTTCACTTATAGTGGGAATCATAGTCAGTATATTAGGTATAATATTTTCAAAGACAATGCTTGCAAATATGAATATTCCGGATGACATGATGTCTATGGCATTACCCTATCTTCAAATATACTTTCTGGGACTTGCACCTAATCTTATCTACAATATGGGAGCCGGACTCCTTCGTGCTGTAGGTGATTCCAAAACTCCGCTTATATTCCTTGTTATAAGCTGTTTTGTGAATATAGTTTTAGACATTATATTGATACGCTATATGAATATGGGCGTAACAGGTGCAGCAATTGCAACCGTTACATCACAAATAATCAGTGCCGTATTGGTTATTATAGTGCTCTATAACAGAAATGATGCATTAAAATTAAGATTAAAAAATTTACAAATAAATTTTTCGGAGCTCAGTAAAATGATAAGTATAGGTACTGCCGCAGGAATGCAGTCTGCCATGTACACCATTGCAAATATACTTATTCAGGCCTCTATAAACATTCTCGGTACCGACACAATTGCCGCTTTTACCGCCTACGGTAAAATAGACACTCTCTTTTGGATGACTATACAGTCTCTCGGAATCTCCGTTACCACCTTCACCGGACAAAACTTCGGCTACGGTAATAAAGAAAGAGTAAAAAAAGGAATAATATACGGAATGATTTTATCTGTCGTAGTTACCGGAATAGTAATGATAATGTTAAAGCTCTTTGGAAGAAGTATTTATACCCTGTTTACCAAGGACGAGAATGTGTTAAAGATAGGTACGGATATGCTGAATTTTATGGTTGTTGCCTTCCCGGCATACATCATTATTGAGATCTTCTCAGGGTCTCTCAGAGGAATCGGTGACAGCTGGATACCTATGATAATGACCGCCGGAGGTGTATGCGTACTTCGAATAGTCTGGATAATTGTAATGGTACCGAAATTCCCGAATTTCTATACAATACTCTGGGCTTATCCGATTTCATGGATCATCACCAGCACACTGTTTTTGATATACATGTTCGGCTTCAGCAAGATGAAGCTTTGGTTAAAATCCAATATATATACTATTGATTAACAAAAAGGCTGTAACTTAATTTTTCATAAGTTACAGCCCCACTTTTTATCTCGGTTTTCTTACTTCTATACCTCTTGACTCTATGCTTTGTCTTATATTAAGCATTTGCTGGTCCGTATTTGCTATCACATCGGCACATTCCTTAAGCTGTCTTTCAACATCGTCGGAATCAATAAAATCCTTTTTGTATTTCAGCTGATGATCAAGGCTAGCCCAAAAATCCATGGCAATAGTCCTTATCTGTACCTCAACCCTCATAGGCTGCTTTTTCTCCGAGAAAAATACCGGTATCTCGATAATAAGATGGTAAGAGCGATATCCGTTTTCCTTAGGCTTTTTTATATAATCCTTTACGGCAATCAGATTTACATCGTCCTGTCTTGTAAGCATATCGGCCACTTCATAAATATCATCAAGGAATGAGCAGATAACTCTTATACCTGCCACATCATCCAGATTATTGACTATTGAATCAAGTGTAAGCGGAAGTCCGCGCCTTTTTAACTTTTCCACAATGCTTTTCGGCTTTTTTACTCTTGATTTTATCACCTCTATAGGGTTTCTTCTGTTTTTAACCGAAAGTTCATCATTTAACACTTCCAGCTTTGTCTTTACTTCCCTGATTGCACAGGTATACATCATCATGGCCTCCTGAAATTTCTGTGCCATTTCATGTATTTCTTCAGGTATCTGTACCAAATCGGGAACTTGTACAATGGACTGCTCCAATTCGTTATTCGGGTTATTTGATATATACATAAGCTCTCCACTTCTTTTGCATACTCTTTCCGGTATATTCCCCGGTCAAAATAATTATTTTAAAATATAATCTGCCGCTTCATCAAACCAAGGTGCCTTAACATACTCTACAAGACCTGCGTCCACCTGTCTCGCCACTTCAGGATCTATAGGAAGCTTTGCAAGTACCTTCAATCCTTCTTTTTTTGCTATCTCATCAATATGACTCTTTCCGAATATCTCATGCTTGCTTCCACAATCAGGACACTCAAAATAGCTCATATTCTCAACAAGACCGAGTATAGGAACATTCATCTTTTTAGCCATGTTTACAGCCTTTGCAACTATCATTGAAACAAGCTCCTGAGGACTGGTAACTATGATAATTCCGTCAACAGGTATTGACTGGAAAACTGTAAGCGGAACATCTCCTGTACCCGGAGGCATATCAACAAACATATAGTCGATATTGTTCCATACTGTATCCTTCCAAAACTGCTTTACAACACCTGCTATTACAGGGCCTCTCCATATAACCGGATCTGTCTCATTCTCTAAGATAAGATTTGTACTTACCACATTGATTCCTGTATTTGTAACAGCCGGAACCATAAGCTGATCATATGTAACCCCAAGCTTTCCGCTAAGCCCGAATGCCTTAGGTATGGAAGGTCCTGTGATATCGGCATCTATAATACCGACTCTAAAGCCCTTTGACATTGCCTTTACCGCCATAAGAGATGTTACAAGGCTCTTACCGACGCCTCCCTTTCCGGAGACAATTCCTATAACTTTATTTACACTGCTTTGAGGGTCAAGCTCTTCCCTGAATTCATTATTTGCCATATTAAAAACCGTATAGACTGATGTCTATAATTTCCTTTCTTACTTAGTATAATACTCTATTGAGCACAAAGTAATTATACTAAAATAATCAATATTTTTCTATGCGTTTTGTTACATATCTGACTTTTATATTTTAAATCTTCTCCACTACCTTTACATTGTCGCTGCCAAGTCTTTCGCCAAGTATTCTGACAGCCTCATCTGCGGGCACTCCCCACTCACCTCCAAGGTCCTTTTTTGCTCTTTCTTTTTTCAGATATATGATAACACTGTCATTTCCGCTCATCATGCCTATATCTGTAAGGAGATTTCCAAGATCCTCTTCATAACTTTCCTTATCGGCATACTGTATCCAAAGTTCTTTTTTCACTCTTCCAAACTCACTTACAGTATCTACTATTAGTTTGCCTTCCTCTTCTCCCGAGGTGTCAACTCTTCCCTTAACAAATACTTTTCCACCCTCTACCAGCTCATTGCCGTAGTTTTCAAATGCCTTCGGGAATACCACAAGTTCTATTCTTCCATACAGATCTTCAAGAGTGCATATAGCCATCATATCGCCTTTTTTGGTGAATCTTTTATTTACCTCCACCAGCAATCCGCCAATGGTCAATTTAATTCCCGACTCCAACGGAATCTCTCCGTTTTCATCCGGATAAAAGTCAATGCTTCTTGCATCGGAGTGTTTTTCCAAAAGGGGAATATATTCTTCCAAAGGATGTCCGCTCACATACATCCCCATAACTTCCATCTCATATTTTAGAAGTTCTTCTTTAGGATACTCCTCTATATGAATAAGTTCAGACACAAAGCTATCCTTATCCTCTTCACTTACCACATCAAAAAATGACATCTGACCGGGAATCACAGCCTTACTCTCCTTGGACTTCTTATCTATGAAAAGTTCCGCATTAAGGATTTTTTCATGTCTGTTTCCTTCCATACCGTCAAGTGCTCCCGACTTTATAAAGCCTTCAATGCTTCTCTTATTCAAATCCTTTTGCGGAAGTCTGTTTATAAAGTTTTCAAGCGAAAGAAATTTTCCGTTTAAAGTCCTCTCTCTTACAATCGCATCGGATACCGCTTTTCCGACACCCTTTATGGTGGAAAGCCCGAATCTTATGCCGTCCTCATCCACACTGAATGCTCCCTCACCAAGGTTTACATCCGGAGGCAATATCTTTATACCCATATCGGAAAGGCCACCCATATATTCAATAAGCTTGGTCGGATTATCGCTTACTGAAGTGAGTGAAGCCGCCATAAACTCTTTCGGATAATAATATTTCAGATATGCGGTCTGATATGAAACCACTGCATAACATGCCGCATGTGATTTGTTGAAAGCATAGCTTGCAAAGTCGATCATTTCATCAAAGATCTTGTTTGCCACATCTTCCCCTATACCGTTATTTATACAACCATTGATACCCTTTTCTTCATTTCCGTATACGAAGTTCTTTCGCTCCATCTCCATAATATGTGCCTTTTTCTTACTCATGGCACGGCGAACCTCATCACTTCCACCCATGGTATATCCTGCCAGATCTCGCACAATCTGCATTACCTGCTCTTGATATACTATACAGCCATAGGTCGGTTCAAGTATGGAAATAAGTTGTGGCGTATCATAGCTTACTTTGTCTTTGTTATTCTTACCTGCAATATATTTCGGTATAAAATCCATAGGACCCGGACGATAAAGTGAAATACCGGCAATTATATCCTCAAGATTTTCAGGTTTTAATCGCTTCATAAAGCTTTGCATTCCGCCGCTCTCCAACTGGAATACCGCATCTGTCCTTCCTGTGGATATGAATTCATATACCTTTTTATCATCATAGTCGATATTTTTTAAGTCGATATCTATATCATGATTTTTCTTTATCATTGCCAGAGCATTTTGAAGTACTGTAAGTGTGCGAAGTCCCAAAAAGTCCATCTTTAAAAGACCGAGCTCCTCCAAGGTCGTCATGGTAAACTGTGTTGTAACCGCATTATCCACTCCAAGTGCAAGCGGTACATATTCTTCAACAGCTTTTTTTGAGATTACAACGCCTGCCGCATGAATACTGGCATGTCTTGGGAGTCCCTCAAGCTTCAAACTGTAATTTATAAGTTCATGAACCACTTCATCACTGTCATACAGTTCTTTAAGTTCCTTATTTCTCTCAAGTGCAAGCCCCAAAGTAATATCCTTATCCATTGGTATCATCTTTGCAATACTGTCACATCTTGCATATGGAATCTCCATAGCTCTTCCGACATCTCTGATAACACCTCTTGCCTGCAATGTACCGAAGGTTATTATCTGGCATACTCTTTCACTGCCGTATTTGTTTACCACATATTCAATAACTTCACCACGTCTTTCATCCGCAAAATCCACGTCTATATCCGGCATGGAAACTCTCTCAGGATTTAAAAATCTCTCAAAGATAAGATTATATTTTATCGGATCGATATCGGTGATTCCAAGACAGTATGATACTACACTTCCTGCTGCAGAACCTCTTCCCGGTCCTACAGAGATACCCTTGCTTCTTGCATAATTTATATAGTCCCAAACTATCAAAAAATAGTCTATATAACCCATTTTTTCTATTACGCCAAGCTCATAGTACATTCTGCTCTTTATTTCTTCTCTGTTTGGATAATCGTCCGTGTAATTTCTTTCAAAACCGCTTTGACACAAACTTTCCAAATATTCCTTTGCCGACATTTGATTCGGCACAGGATATTCAGGCAATTTGGTCTCACCGAATTTTATTTCCACATCACACATATCCGCTATCTTACCGGTATTTTCAACAGCATCTATTGCATATGGAAATAGTGCCTTCATCTCATCTTCTGACTTTAAGAAAAATTGTCCGCCCTCATATCTCATTCTGTCCGGATCCGACACTGTCTTACCGGTCTGTATACATAAGAGTATATCATGTGCCTTAGCGTCCTCGGCATTTATATAGTGTATATCATTGGTTGCCACAAGCGGAATATCAAGCTCTTTTCCGATTTTTACCAGAACCTGATTCACATACTTTTGCTCGGGAATTCCATGGTTTTGAAGCTCCAAATAAAAAGAATCCTCACCAAACAGATCCTTATATTTTTGTGCAGCCTTTCTTGCATCATCCTCTCTTCCCCTTGATATAAGCTTTGGGATTTCACCTGCCAAACAAGCTGAAAGCGCTATTATACCCTCATGATACTCCTGTAACAGTTCAAAGTCTATTCTCGGTTTATAATAAAAACCTTCGGTAAAACCTTTTGAAACTATCTTTGTCAGATTCTCATAGCCCTTATTATTTTTTGCCAGTAAAATAAGGTGATAGTATCTGTCTCCCTGCTTTGCCTGCTTTTCAAATCTTGATGAAGGACTTACATACACTTCACAACCAAGTATCGGTTTGATACCCTGTGCCTTTGCCTCTTTATAAAAATCTATGACTCCATACATCACTCCATGATCTGTAATGGCAAGTGATGTCATATTGAGTTCTTTTGCTCTACTTATTATCTCTTTTATCTTACAGGATCCGTCCAATAATGAATATCCTGTATGTACATGTAGATGTGTAAAAGACATATTTCTCCTCTTTTTTCATTCAATACTTATTATATTATATCATATTTTGGGAAATTGGAGAGTATCTGTAAAAATCAATATTGATTATATTATGTAAATATATTTTATATAACTTTTCTTGTATTTTTCTTTACAAATGCTATAATAAATTCATCAATATAAGAAAGGAGAAGTTTTATGGCACAGACCGTTAATGTAAACTTTCGTCTGGATGAGGCGGATAAAAAGAGAATGGAAAATGTTTGTAATGAGCTTGGACTTTCTATGAGTGCGGCCTTTACTATATTTGCCAAGAAAGTTGGCAGAGAGCATCGTATACCTTTTGAAGTCTCTATGGATCCGTTTTATTCGGAGAATAATGTAGCTCATTTACGCCGAGGAGTGACTGCCCTTAATGCCGGACTTGGTGTAGAGCATGATATTATAGAGGAGTAAAACTTATGCATAAAATATGGTTTGATGAAGCCATGGGAAGACTACCTTTATTGGCAAAGTCAGGACAATCCTATCCTGTCGTGGACACTATAATTAAAATAATGGGAGATATCACAAAATATAAAAATTTTATGATATCTCCCTTTTAAACAATGGATCGCTTATAGATAATCTATTTGCAACAGTCATGCTTTCCGTTAAGATTCCTGTACGCATATAAAAGTACATCATTATCTACGCTGTTAAATTCTATAAAGCATATATCTCCTACATTAATTTTTATTTTATCATAAACTTTTGCATTTGATATATCTACACATTCCATAGCTACAGATACAGCATCTAATTCTGAAATAAAACCTGTATACATTTCATCATCCGAATCTATCATAACAGTTGATATTCGTTTACTCGAAATTATATATTCGAGGATATTTTCAATAGATATTTCACCGTCCAAGTCATTCATAGATACCGTTTTTATTTCTTTACCCTTCCAGTAATCTATATATAATTTCATTTTGGCTAAATATTCCGTACCCTCAAAACATGAGCTTATTATTTTCTTTTTAAAAGCATAAATTCCTGCTTCTCTCCCCTGATCATCATACGCTTTAAATATACAGATATCATCATTTTGATACAGCAGATATCCTACGCTAAAGCTTTCATCATCGGTTGAGTATATCTCATATAGTTTTCCTATTTCCATACTCGCCACTATATTCTCGCTCCAAATCTTCAATCAAATATTCATCACTCATACAATGCATATCGGAAATCCCTTTACTCATCAGTTCATATGTAAATGAGTGATAAAAAAAATCTAAAGATTCCTCAATTGAAATGTTTTTTTTTCGTGCAAAATTTTCTATAATGCGTGCATATTTCTTTTGTAATAACACAGGATTTGCATTCATATTGTCTCACTTCCCTCATACAATAAACTGTAGTCCAACGCTTTTTGTGTCCTGAAACATATCTGTAGATTAGGCTTTTCATATTTTAATCGACTTATAGCCTCTTTCTTGTCAATCAGTCCATCGAAAAATAATTCAATAGTGTTAAATACTTTATCATTAGCAACACCACCTATTACCACATCATAATCTGATACATCCTTACCTGCTCTACAATTTAAAATAAAGTCCAACCATCCATCTGAATATTTATCAAAGTTTAATACCTTTAATTTATGAAGAACCTTTTCATCAAATCTATAATATGATATTATCCCATTGCCTCCATTTCTTTTGAACTTTCTTGCCCAATTTACAGCCTGTTCATACAATGGCGTTGTGTAAAATCCCAATCCGAAATCAACATTTTTTCTTGAATGTAATAAATCCGGTGATTTAATTTCTGTATATGAACCATGATATAATCTCATACCGTCAGACCTCTTTTCTTCATCACATCCAAAATATCTTCAATAATATAGTCCTTACCCTGTGTATGTAATACATCATATGACGGTACTATATAACTGTTTAATATATCGCTGTCCTCTGTCAGTATTTGATATACTTCTCTTCCGTCTTTTCCCAGCTTTTTTGCAAGACCTTCTATACAAAATAACACATATTCCAAAACAGAAATATCATATATTATTTCTCTCTCCATAAATACCCTAGTACCTGTTCATTCTCCCCTTATTCATCACATATCCAAGCAGGGCACCTACTATACCTCCGAGGATATGAGTAAGATTTGAAATATTGTCCTGTACAAAGAATCCTTGATATATCTGCTCTCCGATATATAAAAGCGCTACAAGAATAAAAGTAAAAGGAATTTTTCCTTCTTTAAATCCTGCAAATGATGAAAGGAGTATAAATGCAAACACTACACCGCTTGCTCCAAGCAATCCTGAAGACGGGAATACAAAGAAATGTACCAATCCTGTTACAAGTGCAGTTGCAAGAATTACAAAGAGTATATTCGCCGAGCCGTACTTTTCTTCAAGCATCGGTCCGATTACAAGTATCAGCATTATATTACCAAGGAAATGATCAAGATTTGCATGACCAAGTACATGTCCGAAAAATCTGATATATGTAAGAGGATTTATAAAAGACGATCTGTATACACTGAAGAAAAGTCTTGTGGAAAGTCCTCCCGTAATAACATCCATTACAAATACTATAAAGCTCAAAATAACAAATCCCAATATAACCGGTGAATTGAATGAAATTTTTAATTTATTGTCCATATTTTCTCCTTGACTTAGGTTTAACTAACCTGTTCTAAAAAAGGGCGGATCAACCACCCTTTTTATCTACTCTATCAACAGCTTCAACTATGTGAATGCGCATCTTTGAATTTGATGCCCTATCTCCCTCTATGTAGAGTATATATTCAACATAGACATTTATCTCTTCCTCGTTCATATCTATGAGCAGAAGCTTTGTCTCTGTTTCCATATCCAATCTTCCAAAGGGAGTGTCATATATTGTTTTGTACCTACTGTTATTGGCAAATACCATCTTGGAATTTACCACACCCTCTTTGATAATTTCAACCCTGTTCTTCTTTACTATTATTGTATTAAGGATAATTTCATCAAAACCTTGGGCTTCTTCCACGTAAGTTATTTTGTGTATATCACCATCAATATAGTGATTTCCTGAAATATTCACGGCAATAGGATCGTTCTCATCATACCTCAAATGAGAGCCGCTAATCTCAATATCTACAAATTCTTTCATAATCTTCTACCTTAAAACCATAGTAGAAGCCGCAATGCGGTCTCTACCCAACCCTAAGCTACCACTGGTTGTTATGCAAATATCAAGTTTAAAATAAAAGAATGATAGTTTACTAGAAAAATGTATCTCCCCACTATTCTATATAAAATAACCTTAAATAAAAAACTGATAACTATGCTCAACAAAGAATGCCTGTCTGCTTTATGTACACTCTTGTCTAGCCAATCCAATTTGTATGCATTCTGCAAAGCTTTAAATGTTTTTTAATCGTAACAATATTTTATTGTCACTAAAATTCCTCTATATTGACTATACCGGCCTTCTTTACTATGCCGGGCATAATAGAAGATGCAAAATCACTAAATCTTTCCGCCATATCACTGACATAAAAGTCATGAAAAACTTCGCCGTCATCCACGGCACAAAGATTCTCACGCTCCAACAAAGATTTCAATTCCTTCGCGGTCTCATATGCAGGATTTACAAGGGAAACTTCCTCTCCCATAATCCTTCCAAAAGTCTTATACAGTAAAGGATAATGGGTACATCCCAATACCAGACTGTCAATATGTCTGCTCTTTAATTCACTAACATACCTTGAAATAATCTCATCTGTAACTCTGTCATTTATAAGTCCCTCTTCTACCAAAGGAACCAAAAGCGGACATGCCTTTTGTATTACTTCAAGTTCATTATTTATCTGATGAATAGTTTTCTCATATATACCGCTTGATATTGTTCCGCTGGTACCCACAACTCCAATCCTTCCCACCTTTGTGGTTTCGGCGGCAGTTATGGCACCTGCATGAATAACACCCATAATCGGTATATCAATCTCTGTCTTTAATATGTCAAGTGCAAAGGCACTGGCGGTATTGCACGCAATCACAATAGCTTTTACATTTTTTGTCTGTAAAAATTTTACAATCTGTCCGGAGTATTTAATAATAGTATCTCTTGACTTGGAGCCGTATGGAACTCTTGCCGTATCTCCAAAATAAACAGTACTTTCATTTGGCATCTGCGACACTATTTCCCTTGCTACCGTAAGCCCTCCGACACCTGAATCAAATATTCCTATAGGTAAATTCAAGAAAAATCACCTTCTCTCAAAAGCCAAATCAATGAGTTTGTCAATCAGCTCTTTCTTTCCGATACCTGCAGCCTCAAATAACATAGGATACATACTTATTGCGGTAAATCCGGGCATTGTATTTATCTCGTTAAATACAATCTCTCCGTCTTCCTTTGCAAAGAAGTCCACTCTTGAAAGTCCGAATCCGTCCAAAGCTGTAAAAATCTTTTTTGCACACTCCGGAAGTTTTTCTCTTACTCCGTCAGGAAGCTTTGAGTCAAGCAATGTGAGTGAATCAAGCTTATATTTTGCATCATAATCATAGAATGTTGCCGCCGATTTTATCTCACCGACTCCGCTTGCCATTACATCTCCCGGTTTGCCAAGCACTCCGCATTCCACCTCATGTCCCACTATAGTTTCTTCCACAAGAACTTTTCTGTCATGATTTAGAGCTTCTTTTATACCTTTTTCCAGTTCCTCTCTGTTTGAGGCTTTTGACACACCTCTTGAAGAACCGGCGTTTGAAGGCTTTACAAATACCGGATAGTCAAATCTGTTTTCAATCCTCTTTATTACTCCTTCAAAATCCTCCCTCGCTTCATAGTCAAGTACCGGCTCATATGCGGCCTGTCTTATACCCAGCTTGTCAACAACAAGTTTTGTATAGAGCTTGTCCATACCTACGGCACTGGCTAAAACTCCACACCCTACATAGGGAATCTTTGCAAGTTCCAACAGTCCTTGAACAGTACCGTCTTCACCATAGAGTCCATGCAGTACAGGGAATACCACATCCACATGAATTTCTTTATATTCCCCATCTGTCTCTACTATTATACACTTTTTTGTTGCATCAGGCAAAATAAATGCACAATTCTTTGAATTAATCCAACTTCCGTCTTCCATTGAAGATATATTCTCAACCTTGAGCCATTTACCTTCCTTAGTGATACCGATTAAAATGAGCTCATATTTATCAGTATCCACCTGTTTTGATATATTGGTTGCAGATATTACAGATATCTCATGTTCAGAGGACTGTCCTCCGAATATTATCACTAATTTCCTCATTATTTTGTAGGTGTTTCCTTAATCTTTTTGGAAACATTGACCTCCTGATTATTTATATGCTCGGCAATGATTCTCTTAGCCTCCGACTTATCTCTACTCTTTAGCGCCTTTAATATCATCTCATGCTCTTCCATAAGCTGATTTCTTGTCGCTTCAGCCTTTACATACTCAAGTCTGTAACGATACATCTGCTCACGTAGATTATTTATCATCTGAACCAACTTATCATTGCCTGTGCTTGTAAATATTATATCATGAAATTTCTCATCTGCACGTGCAATATCAATAATATCTTTATTTTCTATTGACTCAACAAATTCCTCTTCAGCCTGCTCAAGCTCATTTAGCTCCTCATCCGTAATCTTTGTACATGAAAGTTCTATTGCAAGCTCCTCCAAGGCTCTTCTCACTTCCAGAGTATCTCTAAGATTCTTTTCGGTAATCCCTGCAACCTCTGCACCCTTTCTCGGAATCATAAGCACAAGACCTTCAAGTTCAAGCATTCTTATAGCTTCTCTTATAGGTGTTCTTGACACTCCAAGCTTCTTTGAGAGAGCTATCTCCATAAGTCTCTCACCCGGCTGCAATTCTCCTCTTAGAATTGCCTGCCTTAAAGTTTTAAAAACCACATCTCTCAGTGGCATATATTCATCTCCTTCTGCATGTGAAAAAGCTGTCATTGTATCCTCCATATATCTTTCTATAGCGTATTTGTAATCTGTATATAATTTATTCTATCGTCTCTTTCCAATATCTCTTTGGTTTTTTGCATATCCTCATCATTTTCATAGATACCGAATATTGCAGTTCCGCTTCCACTCATAAGAGCTCCCAGACAATTATTCTCAAGCATTGTTTGCTTTATATCCGATATCAAAGGTAAAAGCCTTATTGAAGGTACCTCCAAAATATTATCAAGTCGCTTTGCAATTTTTTCTATCTTTGTCTTATCGGCTTCATCACTCTCTATGACGGAAACCATTTCACTCACATCTTTATGTTTAAAACCTGCTCTGTTAAGCCCTTCTATATCAAGGCTCTCATATACCCTTTTTGTAGAAAGTCCCGCTTTCGGTTTTACTATTAAAAGTTTCATTTTCGGTAATGGGCTTAACCGCCTAAGCTTTTCTCCGATTCCGCTTGCCAGTACCGTTCCTCCCATTATACAAAAAGGTATATCGGCACCAAGGCTTGCTCCAAGCTCCAAAAGTCTCTCATCGCTTACACCGAGTTTAAAAAGCTCATTTACCGCTTTTAATGTTGCCGCCGCATCCGCACTTCCACCTGCCATGCCGGCTTCCATCGGGATATTCTTCTCGAGCAAAACTTCAACACCAAAATCTTTACCGGTTTCATTTTGTAAAAGCACTATGGCCTTGTATATAAGATTGGTCTCATCCATTGCCAAATCAGTATTGTATGATTTAAGTAATATCTTTTTTTCTTCAAGTTCTTTTATTTCAAGTACGTCAAATATATCAACATTTGTCATAACCATTTCTACTTCATGGTAACCATTATCTTTTCTTCTCAGTACATCCAAGCATAAATTAATTTTTGCAAATGCCCTTACTTTCATTCAATAAACCTCTGTATTTTACTGCCCCTAAAAATATTGTTCCTAAAATTATACATTAAAATTTGTATAAAAACAACAGTTAGGTTTTTCTAATCTACATATAT
>NZ_AZXX01000012.1:0-1542 GCF_000512995.1 Lachnoanaerobaculum sp. MSX33
GGTTTGTATAAATTCTGATGTTCTTTTACCCTCAGTTATCCGAAAAGAGCCGAGGGAAGGTGTCTTACCTAAAATATAAGGGTCTATAGCTTCATCAAATATGTCTAGAAGCACAGGTTCTGTTTCTATTACTTTGATATTTCCTTTACTATCGGTATACTCCATATTTGCACCTGCATACTGCATCATTCTGTATTTATTCCAGCCATCATCCATAAATTCGAATGCCTCAGTTCTTCTCATATCTTCCAATTTTTTAGCTCTTTCTTTAAGTAAATTATTCCCATATATCAATAGTGCTAAGGAAAATATTATAAAACATAAAATCCACCTAAACTTTAATTTGCTCCCCATTACAATATCCCTCTTAAATCTATTTCTTTTTCTACTACTTCAATATAAAAATCAATAATCATCTGTACTATAATCATTTTTAAATAATTGATTCAGAGTAATTGACCCATATTCTGTTATTACCTTTTCATAACCTTTCCCTGTATCATATGTAATTTTTCCTTCAAAGCTTGAACCGTCCAATCCTATAGTATCCAGTTCGTCAATATAATATCCTCCATCTTTATTTATTTTCTTCATATATTCAATCAGATCCTTCAGATCTTTACATTCTGTAAAACTATCCAATCTTTCACCCTCCGATATTGTTTTAGGATATATTGTATTTCCTACACCATCTATTCCGGAAATTCGTATATTTCTCATATTAGAATTAAAATTTTTAATATAGCTGTTTGTATTCTTATTTTCAATAATCCTATATCTAACCAAAGAACTAATTTTCCCATGTATATAATCTAATGTGTATTCATATACAATGTTCTCCATATTTCCACCGGCTTTTATAATCCATTTATTTCCTTTCTCATCATTGCATTCAATGTCTGTCCCTAAAATATGTGATAATTTAATTACCGGAATTATTTCATAGTAATATCTCATAGCTTTTTCTTCTCTCTTTTCAGCACTGTACTCAAAATATAACAATATGAAAATGGCTGATATGACTAAAGAAAATAATAAAATAAATATAGTAAGTCTCCTATTTTTATATACTCCCATCAACAGCTCCTCTTTGTTTAAAATTTAAATCCGGATCATGTATACTTAGAAAGTTTTCCAAACTTATCCGGTCTTTTACAGTAAAGATATTACTCTCACTTGCTATACATAACACATATCTAAAATACCTTGTACTGCTGTCAAATATAAACAAATCTTTTAGTGTAATTCTTCCATACCAATAATATTATCTACCTCAAAGAGTTGTCCTTAAACAATTCCATTATTCCAATAACATCTTTTTCTGTCAAAATTTTCTCTTCTCCATTTCCATAATCATATACAATCTTTGTCGGCTGATTGGTTCCGTCATAACCAATTATGTCCAGCTTACCCATATTTGATATACCATCAGGAACCTCAGTAATCATATATTCATATAAATCATCTATATTTTTCACTTCATTAAATTCTTCCATTTTCTCATTCTCGGTTATCGTTACATATTTTTTTTTGAATAATCCC
>NZ_AZXX01000013.1:0-64327 GCF_000512995.1 Lachnoanaerobaculum sp. MSX33
AGGCAGTTTTGAGGGTGCATTCCCTTTTATAAAAAATACTTGACAATTTATTCTTCACAGAGTAGAATATCACAGTATTCGGCCCCATGGTCAAGCGGTTAAGACATCGCCCTTTCACGGCGGTAACACGAGTTCAAATCTCGTTGGGGTCATTGGCGAAAGCCTTTATTGGGAGCTTTAGCTCAGTTGGTTAGAGCAATCGGCTCATAACCGATCGGTCCCGGGTTCGAGTCCCTGAAGCTCCACTGCCCTTAGTTTTCTAAGGGCAATATTCCTTGATAGCTCAGTCGGTAGAGCATGCGGCTGTTAACCGCAGTGTCGTAGGTTCAAGTCCTACTCAGGGAGCTGAGATATTTATATCTTAATATTATGGCCCGATGGCTCAGTTGGTTAGAGCGCCGCCCTGTCACGGCGGAGGTCGTCGGTTCGAGTCCGATTCGGGTCGCTTTTATGCCGTAGTGGCGGAACAGGCAGACGCCCGGGACTTAAAATCCCGTGGGTAGAAATACCCGTACCGGTTCGATTCCGGTCTGCGGCAGTTTGAAATTTAGCACAGTCCTTATAATAAAGGATTTGTGCTTTTTTTGTGTTTATTTTTAATTTATCTGTGATCTTGTCTTATATAAAATGCTGTCAATAATATGTCAAAGTAATGTATACTAAAATAGTATAGAAATCTAAAAATAATAATATAAATATATTGATTTTATTGTATACTTTTGATATAATATAGTTAATTCTTTAACAAGGATATGTCCATATAAATGGAGCGGGAGATAGTTTAAAAAGTATCATATCCCAAATGCCTAAGGACAAAACAATTATACCAGGAGGAAATGATATGAAGGGTTATGCAATGCTGAAGATCGGCGAGTCAGGATGGATTGAGAAGGAGAGACCGAAATGCGGTCCTATGGATGCTATATGTAGACCGTTGGCACTCGCTATATGTACTTCAGACGTACATACACTTTGGGAAGGTGCTATCGGTGAGCGTCATAACATGATATTGGGACATGAAGGTTGTGCAGAGGTTGTAGAAGTAGGTGAATTGGTAAAAGATTTTAAACCGGGTGACAGAGTTTTGGTACCTGCAATTACACCTGACTGGAATTCACTTGAAGCTCAGGCAGGATTTTCTATGCACTCAGGCGGAATGCTTGCAGGATGGAAGTTCTCAAACTTCAAAGACGGTGTGTTCTCAGAGTATTTCCATGTAAACGATGCTGACGGAAACCTTGCTTTACTTCCGTCAAGTATAAATACTGTAGATGCATGTATGCTTTCAGATATGGTTCCTACAGGTTTTCATGGTGCAGAGCTTGCAGATGTTCAGTATGGTGATTCGGTTTTGGTAATCGGAATCGGACCTGTAGGTCTTATGTCGGTTGCAGGCGCAGCTCTTCGTGGTGCTTCAAGAATTATCGGTGTAGGAACAAGAAAAGTTTGCCGTGATGCCGCTAAATTCTATGGCGCAACAGAATTTATCGGATACAGAGAAGGACCTATCGATAAGCAGGTTCTTGATATGACCGGAGGTAAGGGAGTTGATAAGATTATCATTGCAGGCGGTACTGTAGATACATTTGCAGAGGCTGTTAAATGTCTTAAGCCGGGCGGAAGAATCGGAAATGTAAACTACCTTGGTGAAGGTGAGAGCATTGCTATTCCACGTGCAGAGTGGGGAGTAGGAATGGGACATAAACTTATCAATGGAGGACTTATGCCGGGTGGTAGACTTCGTATGGAGAAGCTCGGTTCATTGGTAGCTGCAGGTAAGCTTGACCTTGCACCTCTTAGCAGCCATGTGTTTAACGGATTTGATCATATCGAAGAAGCTTTGTTCTTGATGAGGGATAAGCCGGATGATCTTATTAAACCTGTAGTTAAGATAGAAGATTAATCCCATGGATATCTTGATTGTATCCGGTTTTTTAGGGGCCGGGAAAACTACATTTATAAAGGCTCTTTCAAAAAAGACCGGTAAGGAATTTGCTATTCTGGAAAATGAATACTCAGATCTTGGTGTAGACGGTGAAAGGCTTCAAGATTCGACTATAAATATCTGGGAACTGACGGAAGGTTGCATATGCTGTTCTACAAAACAGGATTTTGCACAGTCGGTTTTAACCATTGCAAATACCATTTCTCCTGACTATTTGGTTGTAGAGCCGACAGGTGTGGCTAAGCTTGGAAATATAATCAAGAATCTGCAAAGGATAGAATATGAAAAAATAAGGCTCTTATCCCCGATATGTATATTGGATATAGAGGGGATAAGAAGCTACGGTAATGAGTTTCCGGATATATTCAAAGATCAGATATGCAGTGCAGGTCAGGTAATACTTTCAAAGACTGAAAACCTTTCAGAGAGAGAAAGAGCTTCACTGATAAACGAGGTTAAAAGTATAGATCCGGAAGCTGTTGTTACAGACAGACATTATTCGGAGTACCGGACGGAGTGGTGGGATGAGATTCTTTGCACTTATCCGGACGGAAGTAAAAAGATTGTACAAAAGACCGATGATACATCGGCTATGCTTGATACATTTTCTTTATCTGAAGTAAAGGCATCAGGTATAGGAAGCTTTGTATGTTTTATGGAAAATATCATAAGGGGAGAATATGGTGATATTATCAGGGCTAAAGGTAATATATCAACAGATTCAGGAAACATCACTTTTGATGTGGCAGGCGGTAGATATGCACTTCTTTTAACAGAATCTTCTGAGGATTCAAAAGCTGTATTTATAGGAAACAGAATCAGAAAACAAAAAATAAGAAAAGTATTATTTGAAAATTCTAAGAATGTAAAGATATTGCCGTTTGGGGCGTATAAAAGATAAAAGGGCTGATTATCGGCCCTTTTTGCTTTAATAAAATATATCCGATTCAATTCTTAAGAATCTTAGGTAAAACTTCGGACAGTATAAATGAAAATATTACAATTGCTCCACCTATAATTAGATTCGGAGTAAAAGACTCGTGTAAAAGTATTATTCCCATAACCGCAGCCATCACACTTTCAAGAGAGAGCAATACTCCGCTTGTTGTGGCGGATACATGTTTCATACCATATAGTATTAAAAAGAAAGGTAAGGTTGTACAAAATACGGTAAGATATATTAACTGAAAGCTGTCTGAAAGATTTAAGGCAAAACTGTTATTTCCGATTAAAACTAATGACAGGATAGAAAGAACAGCCGTAGTGGAAACCGGCAATACATTCAATATGCCGGAATCATAAAGTTTTGAGTACTTAGATGAAATAACAATATACAAAGCATAGTCAACAGCACAAAGTATACAATATATATCACCGATATGAAAGCTTTCAAGATTATTACCTAAAATAAAGAATACGCCTATCATGCAGGTGACTGAAACAATTATATCGGATAATGAGGGTCTTTTTCTCATTATAAGAAGGTATGCAAGGGGCAGGAGTATAATATATGATGCAATAAGTAAAGATGAGCGTGAAGTTGTTGTATACTGTAAGCCGACTGTAAATGTAAAAAATTCTCCGAAAAGAAATATTCCCATTATTATACCGGCTTTTAATATTTCAAAATTTATCTTCAAGAGCTTTTTATTATAAATAAATACAAGTATTATTGCTGCAAAAGAAAATCTTAAAGACAATATCATATAAGGTGACACATCTTCTAAAAGCTGTTTTACAAAAATATAGGCTGAAGCCCAGAAAAATGTAGCAGTAAATAATGCCAAAAAAGCCTGAATCTTTTCTCTATTCATTTTATTCCCCAAATAATAAAAAATATTGATATAAGCTTTATTATAACGCATATTTGTTGTAAAATATATATTTCCTAAAACAACTTTTTAGACTATCAAGCTGAATATTGTATACAATAAACAAAATAAATACTCGTTTGTTTTAACATCGGTTACAGATTTTTTTCTGTACTCAAACTAGAATATGATTTACCTATAGTATTAGTCGGAACTTACTTATCCGGCTTTGTTTAATCAGTTAAAGGAGTTTATATGAATAAATACTTTGATATAAAAGATAAAGTATATGATGTTACAGAAAAGTACCCGGAGCTTATAGAAGTATTGGCAGGGGCAGGATTTGAGAATTTAAAGAATGATATGATGAGAAAATCAATGGGAAAACTTCTCAGTCTTGAAACTGCTTTAAAGAGTAAGAATATTAATGTTGAGGTATTTGAAAAGCAACTCGTAGAGGCCATTGAGAGAAAGACTGTAATGTCTGATAATAACGGTATTGTAAGAAATCAGGATGAAAATGCAAAGACCTCTATAAAGGGAATATTGCCATGTCCTGTAAGAATGCAGTTTATAGAAAAGTTTGAAAAGTTTGTGGAAAGTCAGGACTATGAAATAAACTACAATCTGAATGCCGCAAGTATGGGAATGGAAGTTATTGAAGAAGAAATAAGGAATGCAAAGACGGAAGACGATTTGTCGGATGTATATATGTCGGCAGGATTTAATTTGTTTTTTGATAAGAAATTGATGGGCAAGTTTAGAGATAAGGGTGTTTTTGTAGATTATAGACAGGGAAAATTAAATAAATCTCTAGATAACGGAATGATTTCCTTAAAGGATCCGAAAGGAGAATATTCTATAATAGGCGTTGTTCCTGCAATTTTTATTGTAAATAAGGATGTACTGGGAGACAGAAGTTTACCAACCTCATGGGAGGATCTGTTTAAGCCTGAATTTGAAAACTCCATAGCGCTTCCTACTTCGGATTTGGATATGTTTAATGCGATTATGCTTGGAATATATTCAAATTACGGAAGAAAAGCCGTTGAGGCGCTTGGAAGAGGTCTTTTAAAGTCTATGCATCCGGCACAGATGGTAAAGACCGGAGGAAGAAAAGATTTCAATACACCTGTAGTAAGTATTATGCCTTATTTCTTCTCAAAGACCATAAAGGAAAATTCAAACCTTACAGTGGTTTGGCCGAAGGACGGAGCTATAATAAGTCCTGTATTCCTTTTGACAAGAAAGAAAAATTATGAAAACAGTGAGCCTTTAATAGATTTTCTGTTATCAAAAGAAGTGGCGGATATATTGGGTGCAGACGGTAAATTCCCACAGACAAATCCTGAATATGATAATAAACTTGCAGAAGATCAAAACTTCCTTTGGGCAGGATGGGAGTTTATTCATTCAAACGATATCGGAGAAATCCTTTCAAATACTGAAAAATGGTTTTACGGTCAGACAGAATAAGGAGAGATTAATATATGAATTTAGTTATATTTTCAGGTCCTCCTTCATCGGGAAAGACCTCTGTTATTTTAAAAACTATTGAAGCAATGAAGGATAGAGGTATAAAGGCGGGAGTTGTAAAGTTTGACTGTTTATATACCGATGACGATATCATATATGAAAAGGCAAACATTCCTGTAAAGAAAGGACTTTCGGGAGGACTTTGTCCCGATCATTTCTTTGCATCAAATATCGAAGATGTTGTGAAATGGGGAAGGGAACAAGGTCTGGATCTGCTTATTACAGAGTCGGCAGGACTTTGTAATCGCTGTTCACCTTATATTACAGATATAAAAGGTGTATGTGTAATAGATAATCTCTCAGGTATAAATACACCTAAAAAAATAGGACCTATGTTAAAGGCGGCGGATATCGTAGTCATAACAAAGGGAGATATAGTAAGTCAGGCGGAGAGAGAAGTATTCAGCGGTAGAGTAAGTGCGGTAAATCCGAGAGCCATGGTAATGAATGTAAACGGACTCAGCGGTCAGGGAGCATTCGAGTTGTCTACATTAATATATGACAATGAAGTAAATATTGAGTCGGTACAGGGAATGAAGCTCAGGTTTGCAATGCCTTCGGCAATGTGCTCTTATTGTCTGGGAGAAACCAGAATAGGAGAAGATTACCAATTAGGTAATACCAAGAAGATGCAATGGGAGGCAAATAAATGAGTGAAATAAAATTAAAAGAGTTACTGGAAAAATATCCTTTTGCTACAGATTTCTTTGAGAGCGCAGGCTTTGATATCACTGAAAGTTTGGATGCAACTTTTTCTGAATTTTTGGATGGATTTACCGAAGAAGAACTTGAAGAAACAGCAATAAATAAGGATGAATTAAAAATCCAGCTTGACACATTCATCAAGCAAATGCTACAATTCCTTGGTGATAATAAAGAAAAAATAGAAAGTTTAACTATTTTTCCAGGTCATAACAAAAGTGGAGAAAGAGAAAATTGTGAAAAATTTGACATTTTCTCTTCACAAATTGTGTCTATAGTTGGACCTACAGGATCCGGAAAGAGTAGATTGTTGGCTGACATTGAATGGGCAGCACAAAATGATACCCCTACCGGTAGAACCATATATATAAATGGTAAAAAGCCGGATCCGAAATGGCGATATTCTACAAATAATAAATTGGTTGCACAATTGTCACAAAATATGAACTTTGTTATGGATCTTACAGCCCGTGAATTTATAACCATGCATGCGGAAAGCAGAATGGTCGAAAACATCGAGACTGTAGTTGAAAAGATCCTACATGAAGCAAATAAACTTGCCGGAGAAAGTTTTGCACCTGAGACAGCAGTTACAGCTCTAAGTGGAGGTCAATCCAGAGCTCTTATGATTGCGGATACGGCAGTTCTAAGTTCTTCACCAATCGTTTTGATTGATGAGATTGAAAATGCCGGAATAGACAGAAAGAAGGCTTTAGACCTTTTGATATCACAGGATAAGATAGTCCTTATGGCTACTCATGATCCTCTGTTGGCATTGATGGCGGATAAGAGAATCGTTATCAAAAACGGTGGAATTGATAAGATAATAGAAACTACGGCAGAAGAAAAAGAAGTTTTAGTGCAACTGAATTATATTGACGGAATTATGCAAGAATCTAGAAAAAGGTTGCGTGCGGGTATGACGCTTGAAGGAGATATATGTCAGGAAGTTATACACAGTCCCCACTCTTTAGGGGAATGACTGAAGAAGAGATAGATCTTTGCTTAAAAGAGGCAAAGGCCGATATCCTCGGTTTCAGAAAAGGTGAGATGATTTTCAATCAGGGAGACAAACCAAGATACATTACCATGTTGGTTGAGGGTAGTGTATCTGTAGGAAATGACTCCGTGAACGGAAAAAGAAGTATATTAGGTATGTTTTCAAACCCCGGAGAGCTTTTCGGAGAGGTTTTTTTGTTTTTAAATCATGATGAGTATGCAAATTATGCATGTGCAAGTTCGCCAAGTAAGATTTTGGAGATACCCAAAGAGTATCTTACAAGACTTGGGGATAAGCCTTCAGCACTTCAAAATAAAATGCTCTCAAATTTGCTCACAATATTTGCGGAGAGGACATACTATTTAAATAACAGATTACAGGTGCTGTCATGTTCAACATTGAAGCAGAAGATTGCAAGATTTATATTGCAGAATATGAATGACAGAGACAGAGTTACTTTAAAGATGAGCAGAGAAGAGTTTGCGGATTTTTTAAATGCCGCAAGACCTTCACTCTCAAGAGAGCTTATGAAAATGCAGGAAGACGGTTATATAAAGGTTGTGAGAAAAGACCTTATAGTAAAAAATCTGGAAGGACTGAAAAGTCTTTAAAAAAAAACATTGCTCAGTAACCAAAGTTACAGTTTTTGGATTTTATTTCTGCTATTATACACTCATGCACAGGATGCAAGAGAAAATAAATTTAAATCTGTAAAGACAGATTGCTCATAGACTGTAAAACAGTCATAGTAAGAGGAGGTAAAAAATGGAAAACAAAATGTTTTGTTATCAGTGTCAGGAGACAGCAGGAAATACAGGCTGTACTCAGGTAGGTGTTTGCGGTAAGAAGCCGGAAGTTGCAAATATGCAGGACTTGCTTATATATGTAAGTAAGGGTATATCAGCAGTTACAACAAGACTTCGTGCAGAAGGAAAAGAAATAAGCAAGGAAGTAAACCACCTTATTACTTTAAACCTTTTCATCACAATTACAAATGCAAACTTTGATAATGATGCTATTATTGCAAGAATCAAGAAGACTCTTGATGTTAAGAAGGAACTTTTAAATGAACTTTCAAACAAGGACAATCTTCCTGAGGCTGCTCTTTGGGAGTCATATGATGAGAGTGAGTATCTTACAAAGGCTGCTACAGTAGGTGTTCTTGCAACAGAAAATGAGGATATCAGAAGCCTTAGAGAGCTTATTATATACGGTCTTAAGGGACTTTCAGCATATTCAAAGCATGCAAATGCACTTTTACAGGATGACGGTGAGGTAGATGCATTCTTACAGAGAGCATTGGCTGCAACACTTGATGACAGCTTAACTGCAGATGATTTAGTAGCACTTACACTTGAGACAGGTAAGTACGGTGTAAACGGAATGGCTTTACTTGATAAGGCAAACACAACAGCTTACGGTAATCCTGAGATCACAACAGTTGATATCGGTGTAGGTACAAATCCGGGTATCCTTGTTTCAGGACATGACTTAAGAGATCTTGAGATGCTTTTAAAGCAGACACAGGGAACAGGAGTTGATGTTTATACTCACTCAGAGATGCTTGCAGGTCAGTATTATCCTGAGCTTAAGAAGTATCCAAACCTTAAGGGTAACTACGGTAATGCATGGTGGAAGCAGAAAGAAGAGTTTGAGAGCTTTAACGGACCAATCCTTATGACTACAAACTGTATAGTACCGCCTAAGGCAAGCTATATTGACAGACTTTATACAACAGGTTCAGCAGGTTATCCGGGATGTAAGCATATCGCAGGTGATATCGGTGAGGAGAAGGATTTCTCAGAGATCATCGAGCAGGCTAAGAAGTGTGCACCTCCAACAGAGATTGAGAGCGGAAATATCGTAGGCGGTTTTGCACATGCACAGGTTCTTGCACTTGCAGATAAGGTGGTTGATGCCGTTAAGTCAGGTGCTATTTCAAAGTTTGTTGTAATGGCAGGTTGTGACGGACGTTCAAAGGCCAGAAATTACTACACAGATTTTGCTAAGGCTCTTCCAAAGGATGCTGTTATTCTTACAGCAGGATGTGCTAAGTACAAGTACAATAAGCTTGACCTTGGTGATATCGGTGGTATTCCGAGAGTACTTGATGCAGGTCAGTGTAATGACTCTTACTCTTTGGCAGTTATCGCACTTAAACTTAAGGAAGTATTCGGACTTGAAGATATCAATGATCTTCCTCTTGAGTTCAATATTGCATGGTATGAGCAGAAGGCCGTTATCGTTTTACTTGCACTGTTATACTTAGGTGTAAAGAACATTCACCTCGGACCAACACTTCCGGGATTCCTTTCACCAAATGTAGCTAAGGTATTGGTTGAGAACTTCGGTATTGCAGGTATCGGAACAGTTGAGGATGATATCGAGCTTTTCTTCGGAAAGACTGAGAAGCCTGCAGCAGACGGAAAGTACAATCCTGATATGCTTATCGGTGAGGTTCTTGCAGAGAATCCTGCTGCGGCAAGCGTTCTTATGGATATCGGTATGCACTGCCTTGGATGCCCGTCATCACAGATGGAGTCACTTGCAGAGGCCGCTATGGTACACGGTATCGATGTAAATGAGCTTATCGGCAGATTAAATCAGTTAGGATAATAATATAGATAAAAAGACAGCCCGGATTTAAAAGTCCGGGCCGTTTTTTATTTTGTATCTTTATCCATTCTCTTTATAAATCTGTTAAACTCAAGATCCGACATTTTATCATTTTCATACTTTAATTTTCTGTATGCCGAGGGCGTCATACCGTATTTGTGTTTGAAGGCCTTTGAAAAAACAGATAGGGAATCATAGCCGCATGAATATGCGACATTTTCTACAGACAGAGCGGAGTCGTCAAGCATATGACAGGCTCTGTTAAGTCTGCAATACGTCAGGTATTCAGATGGTGAATGTCCCATGGTATTTTTAAAAAGTGTAAAAAGATAATTTCTGCTTATACCTAAATGAGAGGAAACATCGGTAACACCTATTTGATTGTAGAAATTATTCTGAATAAATTCTACGGCTCTTACCAGATAATTATTATTCCTAAGCTCTGTCGATTGACTTAAAGACTCCGAATACATTGTATCGGGACATATAGCACTTAAAAACTCATATAAAAGTGACTGTCTTTTTAATTCCTCTTTAAATCCGCTTGAATCCGTATTAAGTATCGCCTCTGTAATAGCTATTATTTTTTCTCTGTCACCGGATAAAACAGGGTTAGCAGAACTTATACCTATACGTTTCATTATATCCACAGCTTTATCACCTTTAAATGCGACCCAAAGATAATGCCAGGGATCTTCAAAATCAGCCTGGTAAAAAGTCATTGCGCTGGGCTCTATTAAAAAAGCTTGGTTCTCGCCAAGATCATATTCCACATCTAAACAAAAAAACTTACCCTTACCGTTTAATATAAAATGTATTATATAGCAGGGTCTTATAGCAGGGCCGAATCTATGCCCGGGGCTGCATTCTTCATGACCTGCAAAATTTATAAAGCAATCAGAGAATGTCTGATCGTTAAACAGTTTAAAATTTGTACCTTCCATAATTCTCCATTTTAATATAAATACATATTGAAAATATATTCACAGGATATATTTTATTTTGTAGAAGTTTTAATTGCAATATTAAATCTGTGTATGTGCATTCAATTTTATAGTTAGTTTACGAAATAACAATCATTGAATATAGTATAAAAGTTAAAACATCGTATAAATGCGCTTTAAACAGATAATAGTAAACAAAGAACTTGAAACCAATTACAAATTGACAAATTTATATAACATTTTGAAATGCATGACAAAAATAATTATATTATTATAAGACCATGAAATTTAAGGGAGGACTTAAAATGATTAAGAAAAAATTACTTGGTTTAGCACTATCATCAATGATGGTATTATCTTTGGCAGCTTGTGGCGGATCATCATCAGGTGGAGCCGATAAATCATCTGCAGCGGCAGACAGCTCACAAAGCGGCGGTGACGGCGGAAAGATAACAGTTGCTATATGGGATAACGGACAAAAGCCGGGATTACAGGAAATCATCAATGATTTTACTGCAGAAACAGGATATCAGGTAGATCTTCAGGTAATCACATGGGACTCATACTGGACATTACTTGAGGCAGGCGCTTCAGGCGGAGATATGCCGGATGTATTCTGGATGCACTCAAATGAGTCACAAAAATATATGGAAAACGGTATCCTTATGGATCTTACAGAAAGAATCAAGGCAAGCGATAAGCTTGAGATGGATAAATTCCCTGAGGATATTAAGGAATTATATGTAAATGACGGTAAGACATATGCAATACCAAAGGATGTGGATACAATAGCACTTTGGTACAACAAGACAATGTTTGACGAGGCAGGACTTGCATATCCTGATGAGAACTGGACATGGGATGAGTACTATGATGCTGCTGTAAAGCTTACAAAGCCTGACGGAAGCCAGTTCGGTACAGCTATGAATCCGTCAAACAACCAGGACGGATGGTACAATATAGTATATTCAATGGGCGGCAAGGTTATTTCAGATGATGAGAAAAAATCGGGAATGGATGACCCTAACACTTTAAAGGCAATGGAGTTTGTTGATAAGCTTAGAAAAGACGCTATGCCTGAAGCTAGCGTAATGTCTGAGACAGGTACAGATGTACTTTTACAGTCAGGTAAAATTGCTATGCTCCCACAGGGTTCATGGATGGTTGCACCTTTTAAGGAGAACGAGTATCTTGTTGCAAATTGTGATGTAGCTGTACTTCCAAAGGATGCAACTAC
The DNA here is from genome assembly GCF_000512995.1 of Lachnoanaerobaculum sp. MSX33. Classification (NCBI taxonomy): domain Bacteria; kingdom Bacillati; phylum Bacillota; class Clostridia; order Lachnospirales; family Lachnospiraceae; genus Lachnoanaerobaculum; species Lachnoanaerobaculum sp. MSX33. The sequence goes on from NZ_AZXX01000013.1 coordinate 11,792, forward strand.
AGGTAAGAGAGTAAGCCTTTATAACGGTCTCGGATGGGCTGCTAATGCAGGTACAAAGAATCCTGAGGCTGCATGGAAGCTTATCGAGTGGTTCTCAACAAAGGATAATCAGGAAAAGCAGGCAAAGCTTGGTGTAACAATGGCAGCATATGAGGGTGTATCTGATTTGTGGAAGAACAATACAGACAAGTTCAACCTTGAGCCATACTTAACAATGTTAAATGACAGTGACCTTGTAATCAGACCACACTCAAGAGCAACGGTAGTTTGGGAAAACAAGAACACATCAAATCTTGTAGAGGCTTGGAGCAATAAGGTAAGTATAGATGAGGCATGTAAGAAGGCCGCATCCGATATGAATGAACTGTTGTCACAGGAATAATTGATGCATTTACCCGGAGCCGCTACATTTGTAGCGGCTCTTTGTTATAAGGAGAATATATGAATAAAAGTAGGATGACACCAAGACAAAAGAGTGAGCTAAGATGGGGATGGGCGTTTATGTTTCCGACAGTCTTAGGACTATTGGTACTCAATATTTACCCTACATTTAGAACGATATATCAAAGCTTTTTCAAAACAGGAGATTTTGGAAAGGGAAATAAATTTGTAGGATTCGGAAATTATATAAAACTTTTCCAAGGGACTGAGATATGGCAGGCGATTATAAATACCTTCAAATATGCAATAGTTGAAGTGCCTTTTTCAATAGCGATAGCTTTGGTACTGGCGGTATTCTTAAACGGAAAAATAAAGGGAAGAGGTATTTATCGTACCGTTTTCTTCCTTCCAATGGTGGCTGCACCTGCTGCAGTGGCAATGGTATGGAGATGGCTTTACAATTCCGAGTTCGGACTTATAAATAATATTTTCCATTTGAAAGTAAACTGGATAGCAGATCCTAATCTGGCTGTATATTCTATTGCCATAATAGGTATATGGTCAATAATCGGATATAATATGATACTTTTTATTTCCGGATTACAGGAAATACCGAGTGACTACTATGAGGCGTCAAGCCTTGACGGGGCAAGCGGAATACATCAGTTCTTTAATATTACAATACCGCTGCTTTCACCTACCATATTCTTTGTAAGTATTACAAGAGTAATAGGCGGATTTATGGTATTTGACCTTATATACATGGTAATGGACAGAAATAATCCGGCACTTCCTAAGACTCAGTCTTTAGTATTCTTATTCTATCAGTATGCTTTCAGAAACCAGGATAAGGGTATGGGAGCTGCAGTTGTGGTAATTTTATTGTTAATTATCATTATTATCACCGTATTGCAGATGTTGGCACAGAAAAAATGGGTTCATTATAATTAGGAGGATATATGAAATTAAATAAGCTTTTAATTCATGTGATACTTATCATGGTATCCATAACTATGATCGTACCCTTTGCATGGATGGCACTTACAGCTTTTAAAACGGTAACAGAGTCTACATCTGTGAATCCGTTTACTATATTTCCTGCAAAATGGATAACTTCAAATTTCACAGAAGTCATCAACAATATGGACTTTATGAAATTATATTTGAACACATTATTGCTGATAGTGGGAAGAGTGTTTTTTGCGGTAATGACATCCACTATAGCAGGATATGCATTGGCAAGACTTGATTTTCCGGGTAAAACTATGTGCTTCGGACTTGTACTTTTCCAAATGATGGTTCCAAGCCAGATATTTATTATTCCACAGTATCTTATGGTAAGTAAACTTGGAATGCTTGATACAATATTTGCCTTGATATTCCCGGGACTTGTATCAGCTTTTGGAACTTTCCTTCTAAGACAGACTTTTATGTCACTTCCAAGAGATCTGGAAGAGGCTGCAAGAATAGACGGATGCAATATCGGACAGACATTTTTGCTTATTATGATGCCGCTTGTGCGTTCAGGAATGATTGCACTCGGTATCTTCACAGCTGTTTTTGCATACAAGGATTTGATGTGGCCGATGATTGTAAATAAGAATGTTATGCCGCTTTCTGCAGCACTTGCAAAAATGCAGGGGCAGTACACAAACAACTACCCGCAGTTGATGGCAGCTTCACTACTTGCCTGTATCCCTATGATAATTCTATATCTGATATTCCAAAAACAGTTTGTAGAAGGTATAGCGACATCGGGCGGAAAATTATAATATTAAGAGGTTTTTATGTCTATTAAATTAAACGGTAATTTAATTACTCTTTCAACAAAGAATACATCATATCAGATGAAGTTTGATGATTTAGGTTATCTCTTCCACACATGGTATGGTGAAAGAATAGAAGACAGTGACGATATGTCTTATCGCATAAGCAGTATAGACAGAGGGTTTAGCGGAAATCCGTATGAGACAATGGATAGAAGTTACTCTCTGGATGTATATCCGCAGGAATATCCTACTTTCGGAAACGGAGATTACAGAGTTGACTGCATTCAGGTAATAAATCCTGACGGTACAAATGTAGTGGAATTAAAATATGACTCATGTGAAATCAAAAAAGGAAAATATGATTTGCCGGGTCTTCCTGCATTTTTTTGGAATGAGGAAGAGGGTGAGAGTCTTAAAGTAAATCTTATAGATAAGGTAAGCGGAGTAAGAGTAGAGCTTTTGTATGGTGTACTTGAAAAATATGATATCATTACAAGAGCGGTTAGAATAGTAAATACATCTGCAAATGAACTCAAAATAGGAAAGGCACTTTCAGCATGTATAGATATGGTGGACGGTGATTTTGATCTTATACATTTCCATGGAAAGCATGCTATGGAAAGAGAGTTTGAGAGAAGTCCGCTTTTGCACGGAAAGATGGTGCTTGAAAGCAAGAGAGGTACTTCAAGTCATCAGCAAAATCCTTTTGCAATACTTGCAAAAAAGGATGCTACAGAAACTTTCGGCGAATGTGTAGGGGTTGCATTTGTATATAGCGGTTCATTTATAATTGAAGCGGAAATAGATCAGGTAAATCAGACAAGGCTTGTCGTAGGTCTTCATCCTGAGCAGTTTGAATATATATTAAATGCAGGTGAAGAGCTTGTACTTCCTGAGGTGGCATTTACATATTCAAATGCAGGATTTGAGAAAATGACACATTCATTCCATGATGCTGTAAGACAAAATTTGCAGCAGGGAGAGTTTGTACATAAGCACAGACCGATACTTATAAATAACTGGGAGGCTACATATTTTGACTTTAATGCCGACAAAATTTTTGATATTGCATCAAAGGCGAAGAGTCTTGGAATAGAGCTATTGGTTATGGATGACGGATGGTTCGGAGAAAGATATGATGATGTAAGAGGTCTTGGTGACTGGTATGTCAATGAGGAGAAACTTGGTTCATCATTAAAGGAATTGGTTGATCGCATCAATGCAATAGATATGAAATTCGGTATCTGGTTTGAGCCTGAGATGATAAATGAGGATACAAAGCTTTATAGAGAGCATCCTGATTTTATGATCAGAGTACCTAACAGAAAGGGTGTAAAGGGTAGAGAACAGTTTATCCTTGACTTTACCAGAAAAGATGTCAGAGATTATATTAAAGATATGATGGTAAAGATTCTTGACAATGCCAATATTGAGTATATCAAATGGGATATGAACAGAAGTTTGTCTGCAGTATATTCAGCAAAACTTCCTGTTAAAAATATGGGAGAGTTCCATTACAGATATGTTTTGGGCCTTTATGATTTACTAGGTGAACTTACAAGGAAGTATCCGAATATTATGTTTGAGGGCTGTTCAGGCGGCGGCGGAAGATATGATCTCGGTATGCTTTATTACCATCCTCAAATTTGGTTAAGTGATGATACCGACGCTGTTGAAAGATTGAAAATACAGTATGGAAGTTCATTTGCATACCCTATAGGAAGTGCAGGTGCACATGTATCGGCATCACCTAATCATCAAACTACAAGGAAAACGCCTTTTGAAACCAGAGCTACCGTAGCCATGGGAGGTACTTTCGGATACGAGCTTGATTTAAACAAGGTATCTGAAAAAGAGCAGGAACAGGTAAAGTCTCAAGTTAAGGACTATCTTAAGTATGATGAGCTTATACATGAAGGCGATTACTACAGAATTACAAGCCCATATGATAAATCAAGAGTGACTGCTTGGCAGGTTCTTTCAAAGGATAAATCATTCGGTCTTTTAAGTGCGGTGGTACAGGCTGTAGAGGCGAATGAGTCAAATATCTATATTTATCCGAGAGGCCTTGAAGAGGATGCTTATTATGAGATAGCAGGTGAAAAAAGAAGAGGTAAAGTTTGGATGAAGGGCGGAGTGCTGATTCCAAGAATTAAAGAAGAGTATGAGTCATTCAGATTTGAAATAAAAAGAGTATAGTAATAAAAAAACAGTAAGCCGAATCGGTTTACTGTTTTTTGGTATTAAACTTTAAGTTTTTCACTTAGCCATATGCACAGATTGCTATACCTGATTTCAAGATTTTCATGGTGTCCGTAATTATCAAATACGGAGGTAACATCCATAATCTTTTCTTTAATTATACTGTGTAAATCTTTAGCAATCTTTGGTGCATTTTCTAAAATATTATTATGTTTATCTCCCTCATTTTTTCCGTTCAGCAAATAAACAGAAGCTTTTTTGTTTTTAAAATCGGTATCTTCACAGTATTTTATAAAATCCGGATACCAGAATGAACCGCAAAGTGAAAATACCATACCCGGTATATCAATAGTTGAAAGAGAATATACTGCCGCAAGTCCGCCAAGAGAATATCCGCCATAGACAATTCTTTCATAATCTATATTGTACTCGGACAAAATTTCAGGCAAAAAAGTTTCAAAAATCAGATGGTGATATTTATCTGCATTTCCGCCAAAATCAGGCATACCGGGTCTTATATTTTTGGCAGGCTTAGGTGTAAAAGCGTCCAATCTGTTTTCGGCTTTTAACCCTATAATTATTGCTTTATCTTTTAAAGCTTTTAAACGGAATATTTCACCGTCATTTAAAAGTATAAGCGGATAACTCTTTGTTTTATCATAATTTTTTGGTAAGCTTATTTCAGTTTCAAACATTTTATTTATTAAGGAAGGTATTTATATCTTCCAGGGCTTTAACGGAAGAAGTACCGTAGTCCATAAACTCATCATATGAGATAGTCATGATTTTGTCATTTGCTATGGCAGGTACATCACTTAAAACAGTATTATTTTTCATAAGTTCCACAGCATTTGTATCCAAATCTTTATTTCTGTCGCTTGTGACATAGATGATTACTTCAGGTGCCATTGTGACAAGATTTTCAAGTGTCAAATCTGAAGTTCCTGTTGCAACATTTGTATATCCCAATGTATTCAGTATACTTTCCTGTAGTGCAGACTTGTAAGCACCGAAGGTTGAATCATTGTATGCACACATGATGAGGGCATTTTTTAATTCACCTGAGTTTTTATCTGAAGATGACACTGCATTGATTTTTTTCTCAAGTTCATCGGCATATGCATTTGCCTTTTCCTGTACATTGAAGATTATTCCTATATTTCTTATATCCTCAATAACATTTTCAATACTTTGCTTCATATTGGAAACAGATGCTTTTTGAGTGTATACAGGTATAGAGTTTTCATTCCATGCGGCAATTGTTCCCAAAGATTTATCTGAGAACATCATATTTCTTCCTATTATCATATCAGGATTATTGGACAATACAACTTCTTTTGATACACTCTTTTTGTCACCGATATGAGGTATAGCAGCAATGGCATCGGCATAATCACCTGTAACTTCATTATCGGGATTTAACATACCTACAATTTTATCCTGTAATCCGAGGTCGATCAGCATTTCTGTAGATGAGAGATTGTTGGTTATTATTCGCTCAGGAGCTTTTTCAAATACCTGTGTAATTTCTTTACCGTCTGCATCATAAGTTGTAATGCTTACAGGGTAAACAGTTTCAGAAGACTTCTTTTCATCTGCGATTGAACTTTCAGCAAGTGAAGTACTTTCAGCTACAGATGAGCTTGTTTCGGCTACAGTAGAGCTTGGGGAAGTATTGTTTGAGGCTGTTGCACATCCTACGAGTGCAAGAGAAACACATGTACTAAGAGCAATATTAAATAATTTTTTCATTTTTTATTCCTTTCAAATTAAATATATTCTATCATGGCTTGATTATCATGAGCCCATGATATTTTACAATCGATGTCATATACATCTTTCATAGATTCTTTGGTTATAGTTGATTGCGGACTGCCTTCGTATTTTACCTCACCTCCCTTCATAAGATATATGTAATCGGAATATTTACATGCAAGCTGAATATCATGGAGTACGGCAAGCACATTTATATTCAAATCTTTTATTATTTGTAAAATTTCGATTTTATATTTTATGTCAAGATGGTTTGTAGGTTCGTCAAGAAGCAAGAGGCTCGGTCTTTGTGCAATGGCACGTGCAAGTGCCACACGTTGCTTTTCGCCTCCCGATAAGGAGAGGTAGGAGCAATCGGATTTATCAAGCATGCCCACTTTTTTCAATGCGTCCTTTACAGTATCATAATCAATCTGTTTTTCAGTCTGCATAAATCCTATATGAGGTGTTCTGCCAAGCATCACCATATCACCGACATTGCAATCAAAATTTATATCATTGAACTGAGCAACGACTGCCATTTCTTTTGCCGAATCTTTTAAACGAATATTCTCAATATCTTTATTGTTCAATAAAATTTGACCGGATGAAGGTTTTAAAATTCTGTATATGGTTTTTAGAAGAGTTGTCTTACCGCATCCGTTAGGTCCAAGTATTGAATAGAATTTATTTCCGTGAACATCTATAGAGACATTATTCAATATTTTCTTATCCTTTATGGAGTATGATATATTTTTACAAATTAAATCCATTATCTTTGCCCCTTTCTTTGATTTTGTATAACAATATAAATAAAGAAAGGACCGCCTACTAAGGATGTGAATATTCCTATAGGCAACTCGGCTTTATCGATAAGGCATCGTGCAAGAATATCCGACCAAAGTATAAAAAGACTGCCGAGAATTGCCGAAAGCGGTATTATTTTTTTATGGTCGGTACCTACAAGTATTCTTGATATATGAGGAGTTATCAAACCTACAAAACCTATTATTCCGCATTTTGAGACTAAAATTCCTGTTATCATAGATATAAAGATCATATATATAAACCTGTATCTATGTAAATTTATTCCCAAAGTGACGGCAACCTCATCACCCATAAGCATTGTATTTAAAACCCTGTACTGTGTTATAAAGAATATAAGGGATACAGGAATAATAAATAAAGGTAGGTCTATATCTTTCCATGAAGCGCTTGCAAGGGATCCCATAGTCCAGAACTTTATTGTCATCATGCTGTCTGAATTGGCGCCTATTGAAATGATAAAATTGGAAAATGCGCTGAATAGAGCATTTACAACGGCACCTGAAAGTATAAGACTTGTTGTAGTAATCTTTTTACCTAGAGATGCTATAAAAAGTACTATACCGGTTGAAATGACGGAGCCGAAAAAAGCACCTGTTCCGGTCAAGGATTTCAGACCAAGTATAATAAATAAAGTGGCTCCAAATGTAGCGCCGGCGGATATTCCGAGTATATACGGCTCCGAAATGGGATTATTGACGGTGGTTTGCATTATTGTTCCGCAAAGTGCCAATCCTGCTCCTACAAAAAGCCCCATTATTACTCTTGGAACTCTCATATTCAATACAATGGCAACTGTAGATTTTGAGAAAGCACTTATACTTTCACTGCCTGATATACTGCCTGAAATTATATTAAAAGTATCTTTTAAACTTATTCTGACTGCACCAAGAGAAACACCTGTAAGCATTGAAAACAGAAGAAATATACACAGCACCGTAAGCAGCAGTATAAACTTAAAGTCATTTTTGCTTTTTGACATAAATATATTTATAAAACCTTTCATATGATATAGTTAGTGATACCTAACGATGATATTATAATTGATATTTTTAAAATTTGAATATAGAATAATATAAAGATATGGACTATTATTAAAAATATAGTCCATAAAAGGAGGGTTTGTGAAAGAAAAAGAGTTTTTATTGGATTGTCAAAGAGAATACAGCAGCAGAAAATATCTGATTACAGGAGTTTCTCTACAGGAAAAGACTAAGGGAGAGCACATTTCTTATGACACTACTCACAGTGCTTTTATATATACATTGGAAGGTGGGGCAAGGATTGATTTTAATGATAAAAGTTTTACAGCCACGCCGGATGTGGTTATTCACGGTGCAAAAAACAGAAAAATAACTTTTGACGTAATTTCCGATGAGCCTTTTATACATTTAAATATATATTACGATCCTGAAGTTCCATGGCATGGTTATAGTGATATTATGAATTCGGTATATAAAATATCTGATTTTAAGCAGGATATTTCAAAAGAATTGTTGTCGAAATTAAAAGCCGGTGTAGAGAGGACAAGTTTTGACGATCAGGTGCATAACAGTATTATTGCTCAACAACTTATTCTAAGTTCTTTCGGATATTCTATGATAAATAAGGAGATATTACAGATAGAAAATGCCGTGGAATTTATGGAAAAATCCTATAATAAAAATTTGTGCCTTGAAGATCTGGCCGATATTGCAGGTATGAACAAGGCTCATTTTTCTTATACATTTAATAAGATTTACCATATAAGACCTATAGATTATCTTATAAGATTACGCCTAAAAAAGGCTGTAAATATGCTGTTGTCGGGGGTATCAGTTACTGAAACGGCTATAAATGTGGGGTATCGTGACCCGCTTTATTTCAGTAGACTATATAAAAAATATTTTGGTATCTCACCAAGTCAAACATTAAGGAAATAGGGCAAAATGGTGCTTATTATCGAATACATAAATAAAATAAAGTTTATTTATTCTAAAAATTATGCTATAATGTCGACAATACATTGTTGAAAAATGTGAATAAGATTACGGGATATTTTCTTTAAGGAAGATATATCTAAAAATTTTTTTGGTAAAAATAACATTTATATCTTAAGTTCAAAAATCTGAAATTAAATGTTATAAAGCCGAAGTAAATTTACAAACAATCATATATGCCGCGATTTTAAAAAGAAAAATCAGCAACGTATTTAATGGCATATAAATACATCGTGGAGGGAATTTTGATGTACAGTTTTACAGTTAACGGTAAATTGGTTGAAACTGAAAAAGAAGTGTCACTTTTAAGATTTTTACGTGACGATTTAAAGCTCAAATCTATAAAAGACGGATGTAGTCAGGGAGCTTGCGGTACTTGTACTATTATAATTGACGGAAAAGCTACCAGAGCCTGTGTTATGACTACAAAAAGAGCACAGGGAATGAACATTGTTTCGGTTGAGGGATTAAGCGACTTTGAAAAAGAGGCATTTGTATATGCATTCGGATCAAAAGGTGCTGTACAGTGCGGATTCTGTATTCCGGGTATGGTAATGTCAGGTAAAGCTCTTATTGACAGAAATCCTAATCCTACAGAAGACGAAATCAAAGAGGCGATAAAGGGAAATATCTGTAGATGTACAGGATATAAGAAGATTATTGAGGGTATTGACCTTACGGCTCAGATACTTAGAGGCGATAGAAAGATTGATGAAGAGCTTGAAAAGGGTGATGACTACGGTGTAGGTTCAAATGCTTTCAGAATTGATGTAAGAGATAAGGTTCTCGGTATCGGTGAGTATGTTGATGATGTGGAACTTGAAGATATGCTTCATGTTTCAGCAGTAAGAACAAAATACCCTAGAGCAAGAGTACTTGATATCGACTTCTCAGAGGCTTTGGCACTTGAAGGTGTAGTTGCGGTATATACAGCAGAGGATGTACCTAACAATAAGGTGGGACATATTCAGCAGGACTGGGATGTAATGATCGCAAAGGGTGACGTTACAAGATGTATGGGTGATGCTATTTGTCTCGTAGTTGCTGAGAGTGAAGAAATATTAAAGAAGGCTAAGGCGCTTGTTAAGGTTGAATATGAGGTGCTTGAGCCTGTAAGAAATATAACAGAGGCTATGGCCGAGGGTGCGGGAAAAGTACATCCAAACGGTAACCTTTGTCAGTCAAGACATGTTAAAAGAGGTGATGCCAAGGAAGCGATTGCAAATTCAAAGTATACTGTTACAGAGACATTTGATACACCTTTCACAGAGCATGCATTCCTTGAGCCTGAGTGTGCAATAGCAATGCCGTATAAGGACGGTGTAAAGATTTTAAGTACCGATCAGAGTGTATTCGATACAAGAAAAGAAGTAGCTATAATGTTCGGCTGGGATCCTGAGAAGGTTGTTGTTGAGAACAAGCTTGTAGGTGGCGGATTCGGTGGTAAAGAAGACGTTTCAGTTCAGCATATAGCGGCACTTTGTGCATATAAGCTTGGAAGAACCGTAAAGGCTAAGTTTGGCAGAGACGAGTCACTTGCATTCCATCCGAAGCGTCATGCTATGCATGGTACATTTACTCTTGGATGTGATGAAAACGGTATATTTACAGGACTTGACTGTGATATATATTTTGATACAGGAGCATATGCATCTCTTTGCGGGCCTGTACTTGAGCGTGCATGTACTCATGCGGTAGGACCTTATTGCTATCAGAATCATGATATTAGAGGATACGGATACTATACAAACAACCCTCCTGCAGGTGCGTTCAGAGGATTCGGAGTTTGCCAGAGCGAGTTTGCACTTGAGTCCATTATAGATTTGCTTGCTGAAAAGGTTGGAATATCACCTTGGGAAATCAGATACAGAAATGCTATCGAACCGGGCAAGGTATTGCCTAACGGACAGATTGCAGACTGTTCAACAGCTCTTAAAGAGACATTGGAAGCTGTAAAAGATGCTTATGAAGCAAACTATCCGAATGTAGGTTTGGCATGCGCTATGAAGAATGCCGGTGTAGGTGTAGGACTTCCTGATACAGGACGTGCAAAACTTATTGTTAATGACGGTGTTATAGAGATATACTGCGGTGCTTCAGATATCGGTCAGGGTTGTGCAACAATATTTATACAGATGGCGGCGGAAACTTTGAACTTGCCGAAGTCCAAGTTTAAAAATATGGGATGTAACTCTGAACATGATCCTGACTCAGGTACTACTTCAGGATCAAGACAGACTCTTATAAGCGGTGAGGCTATAAGAAGGGTTTCACTTGAACTTAAGAAGGATCTTGATGCTGTTGGCGGAGATTTAAATAAGCTCAACGGTAAAGACTACTATGCAGAGTACTTTGAGCCTACAGATAAGCTCGGAGCAGATGTACCGTTCCCTAAATCTCATGTTGCATACGGATTTGCTACACATCTTGTTGTACTTGATGATGAAGGTAAGGTTAAGAAGGTTTATGCTGCTCATGACTCAGGAAAGGTTGTAAACCCTATTTCCATCCAGGGTCAGATAGAGGGTGGAGTGCTTATGTCACTCGGATATGCACTTACTGAGGACTTTAAGTTACAGGATTGTGTACCTAAGTCAAAATTCGGTACACTTGGACTTATGAGAGCTACAGATATACCTGAGATTGAGGCGATATATGTAGAGAAGAAAGAACTTCTTGGAGTGGCATACGGTTCAAAGGGTATCGGTGAGATTGCAACAATTCCTACCGCACCTGCAGTACAGAACGCGTACTACAAGAGAGACGGTAAGTTAAGACCGAAATTACCTATGGATGATACATATTATACAAATAAAAAGAAAAAATAAAGAATAATTTTTTGTTGGGATTCGATAAGGATCCCAATTTTTTATTTAAAAAATAATAAACAGGTGTTGAAAAAATACTCCGAATGTATTATAATACCGAAATAATAGTCATATGTCTAAAAATATACATAAGTATAAAGAATAGGAGAGAGAAAGATGTTTGAAAAGATTGCTTCATTTATAGTTAATAAAAGAAAAGCTTTTCTGGTATTTTTTATTCTTGCCGCGGTATTCGGAGTGTTCAGTTCATCATGGGTAAAGGTCAGTGATAAATTATCGGATTATTTACCGCAAACCTCCGAAACTAAGCAGGGACTTGATATTATGGATGAGAACTTTACAACTTTCGGAACGGCAAAAGTAATGATTTATAATGTTGATTATGACAGAGCCCTTGAAGTATCAAAGGAAATTAAGGATATCAAGGGAGTTTCAAAAGTGGACTTTTATGATAAATCTGATAAGGATTATGAAAATAAGGATATAGAAGATTATTATAAGAATTTTTCCGCTCTGTATACAATAAGCTTTGACGATATTGAAAGCTCAAAATTAGTTCAGGATGCAATAGTTAAGGTAAGGGATACGGTTTCTCCTTATGATAATGTTGTATATACAACTATTGATAAAGATGATGCTAAAGCTTTGAACAAGGATATGAAGGTTATATTTGTCCTGGTAATAATCATAATAATTGCAGTGTTATTGTTCACCTCACAAACATATATGGAAATACTGATTTTCATGCTTACATTCGGAATAGCGATAGTACTGAATATAGGTACAAATTTTATATTCGGAAGAATCTCATTTGTGACAAAGGCTGTAGGAGTAGTATTGCAGTTGGCGCTTGCTATTGACTATGCAATAATACTTTTCCACAGATTTATGGAGGAAAGAAAGGATTATAAGCCGAAGCATGCTCTTATAAAAGCACTTGCAAAGGCTATACCCGAGATATCATCAAGTTCTCTTACCACTATGGCAGGTATGGTGGCACTTATGACAATGCAGTTTCAGATAGGTATGGATCTTGGAAGAGTTTTACTTAAATCCATTATATTCAGTATGCTGGCAGTATTTGCATTTATGCCTGCACTTATAATGATGTTTGAAAAACAGATTGAAAAATCAATGCATAAAAATTTTGTACCTAATATAGAAGCATTTGGAAGCGGAATTTTAAAGTTAAAAAGAATTATACTTCCTTTATTTATAGTTATTACAGTTGGCGGAGTTATACTTTCAAGTAAAACCGGATATATATTTGATGTAAATTCTATAGAGTCGGATAAGAAAACCGAATATCTTGAAGCGAAGGAAAAAATCGAGGAGCAGTTTGGAAGAAACAATATTTTGGCAATAGTTATTCCGAAGGAGGACTACTTGCGAGAGGCCGCACTGCTTAAAGAGGTTTCAAATATTCAAGGAGTAAAGAGTGTTACAGGACTTGCGAATATTGAAGTAGGTAATAACGGCGAATATGTACTTACAGACAGTTTAAATCCGAGGGAACTGGCTGAGGTTGCAGATGTGGATGTGGATCTTGTAAAGTCAGCATACAGATTCTATGCATTAAAGAATGAGCAGTATGGTGCATTTATGAAAAGTATTGACAGCTATAAAATACCTATAATCAATATGGTGGATTTTTTATATGAGCAAATTGAAGAGGGTGGTCTTGATATAGATGAGGATACTATCAGCGATATAGAAGATATACATAAGAGTATAACCGATGCAAGAAAACAGCTGGAAAGTGAAAAGTATTCAAGGATTATACTTATATGGGATAAGCCTCTTGAAGGTAAAGATACCTTTACCGGTATTGATAATGTGCGAGAAATAGCAAAAAAATATTATGATGAAGCATATGTGGTCGGTGACAGTTCAAGTGACTATGATATCAGCAAATCATTTGGAGGGGATAATTTAAGAATCAGTATTGTAACAGCACTTTTGGTTGGTGTTATATTACTTTTTACATTCCAAAATGCGGCATTGCCTTTTATATTGGTACTTACCATACAGGGAAGTATATGGATCAACTTCAGTTTGCCATATATTACAGGAGAAAATATGTTCTTCTTAAGTTACTTGATAGTAAGTTCAATACAGATGGGAGCGACAATTGATTATGCAATTGTTATCACAAGCAGATATCTGGCTCTGAGAGAAGAGATTTCGGACAGAAAGAATGTAATATCAAGAACTTTAAATGAAGCCTTCCCTACGATAGTTACATCGGGAAGTATTATGGCGGCTTCAGGATTTGTAATAGGAAATATCACATCAAATCCGACCATTGCATCTCTCGGAAAAACTCTTGGAAAGGGAGTTGTTATTTCAATGATAATGGTAATGGTGGTGTTGCCGATATTGCTTTATACTTTTGATTTCATTATTGACAAGACATCGTTTTCAAGAAAAATAAATGAGGAGGAGAATAAGAGAGAAGATGAAGAAGAAAACAGCATTATTACTGAGTCTTAGTTTAATATTCGGAAATGTTTTACCGGTATATGCGACTGCAAATGTCGATATCAACTCTGTGCAAAATACACAGGATATTATAAATATAAGCAGCGCCGATGAACTCATAAGTCTTTCAAAGGGTTCTACAGTTGAGAATTTCACATTAAATAAGACCTATGTTTTAACAAATGATATTGACTTGTCGGATAAGGACTTTAAGCCTGTTTCAATATTCTCCGGAACTCTTGACGGCAGCGGATATACAATAAAGGGACTTAATGTAAGCGAAAAAAGTACCGGTGCAGGTCTTATAAGTGTACTCGGTACAAAGGGAAGCATTAAGAATCTTCATGTAGAAGGAAATATAAGCCCTGACGGAGGTAAGACGGTTGTAGGAGGAGTTGTAGGAACCAATAAAGGCGTTATAGAGAATGTGAGCTTTGCCGGATATGTAACGGCTTATAAAAGAGTAGGAGGTATAGCCGGTGTAAATGATGAAAGCGGATTTATAATCAACTCAAAAAATCATGCTGCCATAACAGGCACAAAAATAGTCGGAGGTATCTGCGGATATAATAAGGGAAGTATCATAGGCTCACAAAACCTTGGAAGAATTGCAGGTGATAATGAAAGTGTACTTCCTGATGATGATAAAATGAAAAGTGTACCAAGCATTTCCGTTTCAAATGCCGTTACAGATGATGTTAAACAGGAGATGACAGGCGGAATTGCAGGAGTATCAAGCGGAATTATAAGAGATTGTACAAACAGTGAAAAGGTAGGATACTCTCATATAGGATATAAAGTAGGAGGTATAGTAGGCTTACAGACAGGTGCTGTAAATAATTGTATAAATGAAGCTTCCGTCTACGGCAGAAAGGATATTGGAGGTATAGCCGGATTATTAAAGCCTTATATAGAGATTTCATATGAAGGTGATACTATAGACAGCCTTGAAAGACAGACGGAAACATTGTCAAAGCTATTGGATGCTTTTGAGGCCGAGGTGGATAAGAATGCAACTATATTGGAGAATAATGTGGACGGCATTGATTCTAAAAAAAATGAGCTTGAAGACAGCATAAAAGAAAGAAAAAATTTCCACAGTGAAGAGGCGGATAAATTTGATGCCGGGTTGAAAGAAAAAAATGACGGTATAAAGGGTATAACCGGTAATATAAACTCCGATATTTCAGATATAGGAGATAATGTTGGAGATTTAAGGCATGGAGAAAGCTATAAGGATATCATCAACGACAGAAATACCAAACTTCAAAATCTTATTGCAGCTATAAAAAATATCAATGAGATATCTAAAAGAATGAAAAGTGATATTGAAGATAAAAAAGAAAGTGCCGACAATATTGCAGACGACTTTCAGGCAATTACTCATGAGATTGACGATTTGTACTCAAAATCAAATGAGTTACTTGACTATCTGGATGATGAGAAAAGTGACTTAAGACAGAATCTTGATAATTCCTATGATACTGTAAGCACAAAAAAAGATGAGCTTGAAGCCGAGATAAATAAAGCAAGACAAGACTTAAGAAGCAGCAGACAGGATATAAAGGGCAGTGTTGACGGAGTAAGGAATGAAATTGACAATATAAGAGGAACTATTCAAAACGGAGAAGACAGACTAAAAGAGAAAATTGATGACGGAAAAATTTATTTTGACGTATCTGTGAACCCGCCTAAGGAATATGTATACGGCAGACTGGAAAACTCTGCAAACAGGGCAATTATAAACGGTGATATAAATACAGCCGGAATTGTAGGTAGAGTAGGCATAGATCCGGAGGATGGCATTATCACGGAAACAGACATTAAAGATGATGTTGATAAAAGAGGAGAGATATCTCTTAATTTTTCAAATAATGTATATGCTCTGATACAGTCAAATACAAATGAAGGTGAAATAAATGTAAAGAATGACTACGCAGGAGGCATAGTGGCAAAAGCCGACTATGGGGCAGTCATTGCAAACAAAAACTTTGCCGATGTCAGTTCACAAAACGGATCTTATATAGGAGGAATTGCAGGTTACAGCAAAAACCTTATTAAAGATTCTTATATGCTTGGAGATGTAAAAGGAACCGATTATATAGGAGGAATTGCAGGAATTGCAAAAGATTTGATTGGAAATACCGCCATGAGTACTGTAGTCAGCAGTAATTCCGGAAGATTCGGAAGTATTGCAGGAGATGTTTTAAAAGACTCCTATGTAAGTGCAAACAGATATGTTGATGAAGGCGTCGGAGCGATAAATGATATAACTCTAAACTCCGAAGCAGGTATTGTCTCATATGAGGAACTTTTACAGGATAATAATACTCCTGAGGGATTTAAAACTCTCAGAGTAAATTACTTTGTGGGAGATGATATTATAAAGACTGTAAATGTAGCCTATAACTCATATGTCAGCGGTGCCGATATTCCGAAGGCTCCAGAGGTTGAAGGGTATAATACATACTGGGAAAATAAGGAAGTAAACAATATAAAGAGAAATATAAATATACATTTGGTTGAGGAAAGATGGAATAAAAATATTTCGGCAAATACAAATGTAAACGGTAAGCCGGTTTTACTTGCAAGTGCATTATTCTATGAAGGGACAAGTATTCAAGTGGAAGAGACCGTCGTACCTGAAACAGATAAAGATGTGATTAAGGCATATAAATACAGCATAATACCTGAAGGAAAATATATTAATGAGGGTATTGAGCTTAGAGTTTTAAATGAGGACGGTAAGGCAAATGCCGTAGGAATAAAGACTGAAAACGGTATTATAAAAGCAGATACAACCAAAGTCGGGTCTTATCTGAGCTTTAAAGTAGACAGTCCACAGGGAGAAATTGTTTTGATCAGGACTGAGAGTATAAATAAATATATTATTATACTTTCCTTTATAGGGGCTGTCGCCGTAATAATTTCAGGATATCTTTATTATAAGAAGAAAAAGAAATAAATAGATTAAATACAATCGAGCTGTACAAAGTTTTGTACAGCTCATTTTGATAAATTACCTGTATTGAAAAAGACTGTGAAGTTTTAGTATAATAGAAGAAAACTATGATAACAGATAGGAAGAAATATGAAAAAGAGAGTTGTTATTTTTGGAGATTCAAATACCTGGGGATATGATGCTGCTACAGGGGGCAGATTTAATGAAGAAATCAGATGGCCTATGGTAGCGGCTAAGCTTCTTGGCAATGAATATAGAATATTGGAAGAGGGTCTTTGCGGAAGAACCACCTGTCTTGACGATCCTTTCAATGAGGGACTGTCAGGACTTACATATCTTTTGCCATGCTTACAGACTCATTCACCTATTGATATGCTTGTTATTATGCTTGGAACAAATGACTGTAAGCAAAGATTTTCTTTGACTGCCGCAAATATTGCTCTCGGAATGAGAAGACTTGTAAAGAAGGCTCTTGAGGCGGAAGTTTGGAGGGATAAGCCGAATATACTTGTAATTGCACCGGGACCGATATTAAAGGAGTGTGAACTTTCAGATGTAAGCAAAAATATGGGTATATGCTCCGATAAGTCCTATGAAATTGCAAAAGAGTATGAACTTATAGCAAAGGAACTTGGAGTGGGATTTTTTGATTCGGCTTCATGTGTCACTATGAATGATATCGACTTTATGCATTTAACTGCAGACTCACATAAATCACTTGCAAAGAAGGTAAGCGAAATTATAAAGAATACTTTGGAAAGTAAAGAATTGAAGGCATAGTATGACTTTAACTCAATTAAAATATGCTATAGAAGTAGCAAATGCCGGCTCAATAAATAAGGCCGCAGGAAATTTGTTTATTACACAGCCAAGCCTTTCATCGGCAATTGCAGAATTGGAATCTGAAATAGGAATAAAACTTTTTTCAAGGAATAACAGAGGCATATTTCTTACACCGGAAGGCAGTGAATTTGTAGGATATGCAAGGCAGGTAGTTGAGCAGTTTGATTTGATAGAGGCAAAATATATTTCAAGTCCGAAGCTAAAAAAGAAATTCAGTGTATCAATGCAGCACTATACTTTTGCAGTAAGTGCTTTTGTAAATCTGGTAAAGCAATTCGGTATGGACGAATATGAATTTGCTGTACATGAGACAAAGACATTTGATGTTATCAATGATGTAAAGACATTTAAAAGTGAGATAGGAATACTTTATTTGAATGATTTTAATAAAAATATTCTGACAAAACTTTTTAATGAATCAAATCTTGTCTTTGCTCCGCTTATGGAGTGCAGTATTTATGTTTATTTGTACAGAAATCATCCTTTGGCAAATAAGAGTAAGATAAAAATGGAAGAACTTATGGATTATCCATGCCTTTCTTTTGAACAGGGAGAGTACAACTCTTTTTATTTTGCTGAAGAGGTACTTTCAACCTATGAATACCATAAACTTATAAAGGCAAATGACAGAGCGACATTGCTTAATCTTATGGTAGGCTTAAACGGATATACACTTTGCTCAGGTATAATATGTGAAGAGTTAAACGGTGACGAGTATATGGCCATAAAGCTTGATTCTGATGAGAAGATGACTATAGGCTATATTATGAGAAAAGATATAGCAATAAGTGAACTTGGTAAAAAGTATTTGGAAGAGGTATCCAAGTTTAAAGATAAGATATTGGAATAGGAGATACAATGAAATTAGGTGTAATAGGTTTCGGAAATATGGGTTCAGCCATTGCCAAAGGTTTTGTTACCAAAAAGGCGATGGACATAAAAGATATAGGTGCTTTTGATACATATAAAAAGACAATGGAAAAAGCAAAAGAAGACGGTTTTAATGTATACAATGACGAGTCGGATCTTGTGAAAAATTCGGATGCCGTACTTGTAGCTGTAAAGCCGATACATGCAAAAGCACTTTTTGAAAAAATTGCAAAAAATCTGAAAGATAAATTGATTATATCAATAGTGGCGGGACTTGAGAGTGGCACTATAAAGTCGTGGATTGGAAGTGATAAAAGAGTACTTAGAATAATGCCGAATACTCCGGCCATAGTTGGAGAAGGAGTATTTGCTCTTGACAGTGACAGCAATGCACTTGATGAGGAAAAGAAAACTGTTGAAGACATGTTTTCGGCAATAGGACTTGTGGAATGGGTAGAAGAGAGACTTTTCCCTGTTGTTACAGGTCTTTCAGGCGGAGGTCCGGCATATGTTGCAATGTTTATAGAGGCATTGGCCGATGCAGGTGTACTTCACGGTTTAAAAAGAGATGTGGCAATAAAGATGGCTGCAAAAACGGTACTTGGAAGTGCGACACAATTGCTTGAGACAGGCATCCATCCGGCGGTATTAAAGGATATGGTTTGCTCACCTGCAGGCACTACAATAGAAGGTGTAAAAGCACTTGAAGATTACAGCTTCAGAGCAGGAGTAATAGAAGCGATAAGTGCAGCCACATTAAAATCGAAGAAATAAAAAAAGCCGGCTGCATAATGCAGCCTGACTTTTTTACTCGATTTATTCTTATATTAGTTACCCTTTGTAGCAGCTTCTGCAGCAGATGAAGCAATATTTGCAGCATCATTAGCAAGGCTTGAAGCCATCTCGTTTGCAGCGTCATTAATGCTTGAAACATCAACACCTGCAGACTCCAAAGCTGAAGCAGCCTCTGACAAACCTGACTCTAAAGCTGAAGAAGCCTCGCTGTTTGCAGACTCGATAGCAGAAGAAGCATCAGCCTCACCTGCCTCAACACCTGAAGAAGCCTCTGATGCAGCTGATTCCATAGCTGAAGAAACTTCGTTTGCAGCTGACTCTACAGCAGATGAAGCATCAGCCTTTTGTGAGCTTGAACCGCAAGCAGTGAAAGCAAGCATAGCTATTGCAGCGATTGAAAATAATTTTAATTTTAACATTTTAAATACCTCCCAAAATAGACTGAGTAATCAGCCTTAAGTTTAACAAGAAACGATTTTATACCTATTTATCAAAAATGTCAAACAAAATAGCATTTTATATCTAAAAAAAAGAAAAATAGTTTCGAAAGATTGAATTAAAATTCTTAAATGAAACATTTACGACTCATTATGTCGGTATGTGGAGTAATAAAGAAAAGATATGGTAGCGAATAAAAGCCATGTTTTCGGATAGGAGAATAATGATCAGATTTGAGATAATAGATGAGAATACAAAAAACTTGGAAGAAATAAAACAACTTTACTTTGATGCCTTCCCTTTTGAAGAGAGAATACCTTTTTATATCATGGTGTTGGTCGGCAATGACAGAGGTGTGGAGTTTTTGTCAATTTATGATGATGATAAATGGCTCGGGTTTATACATACATTGGTGGGGGATGAGCTTTCATATATTTTCTATTTTGCTATAGAAAATTCATTGAGGCAGAGCGGATACGGAAGTAAAATATTGCGTGAGTACAAGAAGATGCATCCGAGGCTTTCGCTGGCGATAGAACCGGTTGAAGAAGAAAGCGATAATTTTAAACAGAGAAAGAAAAGATTGGATTTTTACAGAAAAAACGGTTTTGAAACACTTGACACAAGAGTTGTGGAAATGGGTGTGGAGTTTGAACTTATGGGTGCCAAGGGAATGGAAATAAAGGAGAGAGATTACAGAAAACTTGTAAAAAAGTTCTTTGATTCTTTTGAGCAAAAAAAAGTGCTGTCTGTAAAAGAGATGAGAGATGCCGACAGCTATACAATTGCAAATTTTATAGACAGTAAGGAGCTGATGTACAGGGCAGGAGAGGCAATATTCTATGTCGGAAACTGGAATATAGGTGATAAGGTACTTGTAGTTGCCGGAAGCGGAAATAATGCAGGTGACGGATATGTGGTTGCGGATTTGTTGAATACGGAAGAAATAGATGTGGAGATACTCTTGATAAAGGATAAGTTCTCGGAGGACGGGCAGTATTATTTCGATATTTGTAAGCAAAACGGTATAAAGTACACTGTTCTGGATGAAAGTATGGACTATGCCGCTTTGCTTGAAAAATTTAATTCATATGATTATATTCTTGACTGTATATACGGTACAGGTTTTAGCGGTGAGGTAAAAGAACCGGTATATTCCCTTATAAAAGCAATAAATGATTCAAATGCAAGTGTGGTAAGTGCCGATATAAACTCCGGAATGAACGGTGATACGGGGGAGGCTGATATATGTGTGAACTCGGATATTACGGTAAGTATAGGCTTTTTAAAGAAAGGGCTTATTACGAATGAAGCTTCAAAACATATAGGTGAACTTGTAAATATGGATATAGGTATAGTAATAGAAGATAAATAATGCAAAATATTGCAAATGATTTCCATATTATGTATACTTAAGAGTAGACTTTATGGAAGTGGAGAATTGAAGTGGCAGGTCGAAAACAAACAACAAAAAAAACAGGTAAAACAAGTAGCCGCAGCAGGGCTAAGAAAAAAATAGATAATAATGAGCAGCTGGATTTCCTTAATTCGGAAATTCTGATGATTGCGCTGGTTTGTATATCATTGGTACTTTTTTTAAGTCATTTCGGGCTTATGGGAGTAGTGGGGAAATATCTTAGAATATTTCAGTTAGGAGTATTCGGCATACTGGGATTTGCAGTGCCTATGTTTGTATTTGTAGGTGGAGCATTTTTACTGTCAAATATCGGATCAAGTCTTGCAAAAATTAAATTTGCGGGTGTTTTGATGGCCGTGCTTGCTGTTGATGCACTTATATCACTTTTCGGAATACCAAATCTTAAAGAATTCGGACTTATGAGATTTTACACTGAAGGATGGTACGGCGGATTTATCGGCGGAGGATTAGGACTTCTTATATCAACCGTACTTGGAAAAATCGGTGCTATTATCTTCTTTATTGCCGTACTTATAATATCAATCGTAATATTAACCGGAAAATCATTTGTTTCCATAATAAAAACCGGGGGACAGATGACCATATCAAGAGCTAAGACAGATATGGCAAGGGTAATGGAGCAAAGAAAACAAAGAAGAGAACAGCAGGCTGTTGAAGAATTCGAATATGAAGAAGATCCTGAGTATGAGGAGGAGTTTGAAGAACTTGACCTTGAAAATAAAAGTGAAGGGTATATTGAAGAACTTTTAGGATATAATTACCGTCCGAATAGGGGAAATATTAATCTCGGTGCCATAGATTTTTCAAAGAAGAAAAAGAAGCATGTAGTGGATCTCCCAACTGCAAATGCAGAAATGCATGAGCCGATAGGAGGGATCTTTGATGCTAAAAATGATGAAAACTTTGAAAAAAACGCTTCGGATGTAGGTGCTTCAAACGACATTGCAATTAACAGTAAATACGAGGCAAGTTATGAGCCGAAAAAATCCAATACACAGTCGTCAATCATTGTAAATAAAAGACCTGATACCTTCTATGGAAATATAAACAGAGGAAAAGAAGAGTCAAAATTTGAAAATGATATTGATGAAGAGACATTGAGAAGAGCTAATGAGATACTGGCAAGAAAAGATGAGATAGATATCTATGAGCAGCCGATGTCCACTATCAGAATCACAGATGATGATACACATGAAGACTTCAGATATATTGATGATGCAAACAGTTTATCCGGTATAGACGGAAAAACAGAAAACTCTGAAAGCAGTATTGAGTTTATAAAAGCTTATGACGATATATATGATGAGCCTATCAGTGATAATTCTTATAATAATGCTTACACATATAACAGGGCGGAGCAAAATGAGCCTGTAAATAATGAATATGTAAAAAAAGAAGAGATTCGCACCGAGAATAGAAATGAAAATACTCTGGTAAGTAATGACGGTGTGAGAACCTTGGTAACTGCAGGTGGAAAAGTTATAGTTTCAGACACCTCGGCATTGCAAAAGAAGATGGAGGAGCAAAGAGCAAACTCGCCACAGGGTAAGATAAGAAATGAAATTGCCAAGAAAGTTCAAAGACCTTATATATATCCGGGTACATTTTTACTGAATAAGAATACTGAAGCGGGAGAGGCAATATCAGATAGTGAATATAGAAATACTGCAATTACATTGCAGGAGACATTGGCAAGCTTTGATGTAAATGTAACGGTGGAAGATATAAGTGTAGGGCCTTCTGTAACACTTTATGAGTTAAAGCCTGAGCAGGGGGTAAAGGTATCCAAAGTACTCTCACTTGCAAATGATATTAAACTCGCTTTGGCGGCAAGTGATATAAGAATTGAGGCACCTATACCGGGTAAATCCGCCATAGGTATAGAAGTACCGAATAAGAAAAAGCAGACGGTATTCTTAAGAGATCTTTTCGAGAGCAGAGCTTTTAAAAACGGAAATGAAAGTATCGGTTTTACGGTAGGTAAGGATATTTCCGGTAAAGTAATAGTTTCAGATATTGCAAAGATGCCTCATGTACTTATTGCAGGTGCTACAGGTTCAGGTAAATCGGTATGTATCAATACTTTGATAATGAGTATTATATACAAGTATTCACCTGAAGATGTAAAACTTATCATGGTAGACCCGAAGGTTGTAGAGCTTTCAGTATACAACGGAATACCTCATCTTTTGATACCTGTTGTAACAGAGCCTAAGAAGGCGGCTTCGGCACTTAACTGGGCTGTGGCTGAAATGGGTGAAAGATATAAGAAGTTTGCGGCTACAGGTGTAAGAGATCTTACAGCATATAATAAGAGAATAGAAGATGCGAGAAGAAGAGGCAATATTGAAGGCTTACCTGAGAAATTGCCGAAGATAGTTATAATTATAGACGAGTTGGCAGATCTTATGATGGTTGCAAACAATGAGGTTGAAGATGCAATAGTAAGACTTGCACAGCTTGCCCGAGCATGTGGAATTCACCTTGTTATAGCTACACAAAGACCTAGTGTAAATGTTATCACAGGTATAATAAAGGCAAATATACCTTCAAGAATTGCATTTGCGGTATCTTCAGGTACGGATTCCAGAACGATACTTGACAGCAACGGTGCTGAGAAGCTTCTTGGAAAGGGTGATATGCTGTTTGCACCATATGGATCGGCAACACCTATGAGAGTACAAGGTGCGTTTGTATCTGATGAAGAGGTGTCTGCAGTAGTTGATTTCTTAAAAAATCAGGGAATGCAGGCAAAATATGATGAGAATACAATCAAACAGATAGAAGAAACACAGAATGCGGCAAGTGCCGGAAATGATATTTCTGAAAGAGATGAGCTGTTTGAGGCCGCAGGAAGATATATAATAGAAAAGGATAAATCTTCTATAGGTAATCTTCAAAGAAACTTTAAAATAGGCTTTAACAGAGCCGCAAGAATTATGGATCAGCTTGCAAGTGCGGGGGTTGTAGGTGGTGAAGCCGGAACAAAGAAAAGAGAAATATTGATGAATATGGACGAGTTCTTGGATATTTTATAAGTATCCGGGAACTTATCTTTAGGAGGATATATGCGTAGCGATATCGAGATTGCAAGAAGTATAGAAATGAAAAATATTGCCGAAGTGGCAAAAGAATACGGGATAGATGCTGATGACCTGGAAATGTACGGTAAATACAAGGCAAAGCTTAGCGAGGATTTTTTAAAAGCTCATGAAGATAAAAAAAGAGGTAAGCTTGTACTTGTAACGGCAATAAATCCTACTCCTGCGGGAGAGGGTAAGACTACAACTCTTGTGGGTCTTGGACAGGCATTTAAAGAGATGGGAAAGAGTGCGGTAATAGCGCTTAGAGAGCCTTCTCTGGGACCATGTTTCGGTGTAAAGGGTGGAGCTGCCGGAGGCGGATATGCACAGGTAGTGCCTATGGATGAGTTAAATCTTCACTTCACGGGTGATTTTCATGCTATAACCTCTGCAAATAATCTTTTGGCCGCCATGTTGGACAATCATATTCAGCAGGGAAATACACTTGGAATAGATACAGGAGCAATCATTCATAAAAGATGTATAGATATGAATGACAGAGTGCTGAGAAATATAGTTGTAGGCCTTGGGAATAAGACCGACGGAGTTGTCAGAGAAGATCATTTTGTAATCTCGGTGGCTTCAGAGATAATGGCAATACTATGTTTGTCAAAGGATATGAATGATTTGAAGGAAAGACTTTCCAACATTATTGTTGCATACAATTTTAAAGGGGAGCCGGTATTTGCCAAAGATTTAAAAGCCGTGGGAGCTATGGCCGCACTCTTAAAAGATGCAATAAAGCCGAATATTGTACAGACTTTGAATCATTCACTTGCACTTGTTCACGGCGGTCCTTTTGCAAATATAGCACATGGATGCAATTCAATAAGAGCTACAAAGATTGCAATGGGAATGGCTGATATAGCGCTTACAGAGGCAGGATTCGGTGCGGACCTCGGAGCGGAGAAGTTCTTTGATATAAAATGCAGAAAGGCTGGTCTTGCTCCTGATTGTGTGGTAATAGTAGCTACAGTAAGAGCTCTTAAATATAATGGAGGAGTAGCCAAGGAAGATTTGTCAAATGAAAATCTTGATGCCCTAAAAAAAGGCATAGTAAATCTTGAAAAGCATATTGAAAATATCAAACTCTTCGGAGTACCTGTAGTGGTTACTCTAAATAATTTTGTCAGTGATACAGAGGCGGAAGTGGGCTTTATCAGAGAGTTTTGTGAAAGCAGAAATTGTGAGTTTGCAGTTTCAAAGGTATGGGAAGAAGGAGGAAAGGGCGGCATAGAGCTTGCCGAAAAGATTCTTTACACACTTGAAAACAAAAAGAGTCATTTCACTTTGCTTTATCCTGATGATATGAGTCTTGAAGATAAGCTTCATACTATTGCAACGAAAATATACGGAGCAAAGAATGTAGTGTATTCACCTGCGGCAAAGAAGGCTCTTGACAGGGCAAAAGCACTTGGATTTGATAAATTTCCTATATGTGTGGCAAAGAATCAGTATTCACTTTCAGACGATCCGAAGAAACTTGGAAGACCTGAGGACTTTGAGATAAATGTAAGAGAAGTATATGTAAATGCGGGAGCAGGTTTTGTAGTTGCAATAACAGGAAGTATTATGACCATGCCGGGACTTCCAAAGGTCCCTGCTGCAGAAGCGGTAGATGTAGATGATAACGGAGATATAGTAGGATTGTTCTAAAAGACCTTAAAGTAAACATCTGTAAAAGGGAGAAAAGATGAAACTGATTGAAAACGCCAAGGGACTTGATATAGAGATAATATCGGGAGAATTACAGGATGATTTTTCTGATTTGGTATTTAATACAAAGAAAATAGTGAAGGACTGTATCTTTGTATGTATAAAAGGTGCAAGATTTGATACTCATGATGTGATTGATGAGATAGTAAAGCAAGGTGCAAAGGCGATAGTGGTAGAAAGAGATATAAAAAGAGATGATGTTTGTGTTATAAAGGTAGCAGATACCAGAGTGGCACTTGCAAGACTTTCAGCCGCATTTTTCTCACATCCTGCACAAAAAATGAAAATAATAGGTATTACAGGTACAAAGGGAAAGACAACTTCATCTCATATGTTAAAGAACCTTCTTGAGCAAAATGCCAAGGTAGGACTTATCGGTACAAACGGAATTACCATAGGAAATATACACAGACCTACATTAAATACTACACCTGAGTCATATGAGCTGCATAAAACTTTTAAAGAGTGTCTTGACGCAGGCTGTGAATATGTTGTGATGGAAGTTTCTTCACAGGCGGTAAAGATGAAAAGAACAGAAGGTATCCGCTTTGACACCGGAATATTTACAAATATTTCACATGATCATATAGGACCTGATGAACATAAAGATTTTGATGAGTATTTGATGTATAAATCACTTTTCTTCACACAATGTGATAAAACAATTGTAAATATAGAAGACGAACATTCGGATTTTGTTTTAAAACAGTCTAAATCCGCCGAAAAGTATACATTCGGAAAAGGCGGAGATTTTGAAGCAAAAAATATTGAATATATATCAAATAAAGATTTTTTAGGAACAAAGATAGCTATAAGCTGTTCAAATACTGTCAGAGAAAAATATAATGTAGATGAAACCATCTCAGATATTTATATCGGAATTCCGGGAGAATTTAATGTATATAATGCAATATCTGCGCTGGCTGCAGCCATTATACTTGGAGTAAAAGCTGATGATTTAAAGACTGCACTAAAGAATACAAGAGTGAACGGAAGAATGGAAGTGGCATATACTTCACATGAATTCAATGTGGTAATTGACTATGCACATAATGCAATCAGTACCGAAAGCCTTATACATACTTTGAGACATTATAATCCTAAGAGACTTGTAATAGTATTCGGTTCCGGCGGAAACAGATCAAAGGACAGAAGATATTCAATGGGAGAAATCTGCGGAAAACTGGCTGATTTTTCAATAGTGACTGCCGATAATTCCAGATATGAGAAAACAGAGGATATAATCGCAGATATAATATCAAAACTTAAGCCTACAGGCGGTGATTATATTACAATCCCTGACAGAAGAGAGGCTATTTATTATTCTATAGAGAATGCAAAGCAGGGAGATCTTATCGCTATAATCGGAAAAGGACATGAGGACTATCAGGAAATAAACGGAGTCAGAACTCATTTCTTAGACAGAGAAGTGGTGGATGAGTGCTTGGAGAAGATAAAAAGATGAATGACACAACAATAAAGGAACTTGCATTTGCCACAGGCGGAGAAATTATTTCGGGAAATGAAAATGCTGTATTTTCAAATATAGTCATCGACTCCAGACAGGCTGATAAAGACAGTCTTTTTGTTCCGTTAGTCGGAGAGAAAAATGATGCCCATAAATTTTTGGAGTCTGTATACGACATGGGCTGTAGAGTGGCAATAAGTTCAAAAAGAGATATTTTTCTTAAAGACGATTTCAATATAGTACTTGTAAATGATACGACCGAGGCACTTCAAAAGCTTGGAAAGTATATCAGAAATAAGTTGACATTGCCTTTGGTAGGTATTACAGGAAGCGTAGGTAAGACTACAACAAGAGAAATGGTGGCACTTGCCCTTTCAGATTTGAAAGTCTTTAAGACACCTAATAACTTCAATTCACAGGTGGGTGTTCCGATTACCTTAAGCAGAATAAATGACGAAGAGATAGGCGTAATAGAGCTTGGAATGAGTCAGTTCGGCGAGATGGAAAGAATTGCAAAAATAGTAAACTGCGACTGCGCTCTGGTCACCAATATAGGTACGGCACATATTGAAAATTTGCATACAAGAGAAAATATAAGAGCCGAGAAGTTCCATATTATGGACGGGATGAAGAGCGACAGTGTGGTATTTTTAAATGCCGATAATGATATGCTTTTTGATCCGCCAAAAGAAAAGGGTATAGTATATAAGTATTTCAGTGCAAAAGGAAATACTTCCTGTGATTACTATGCAACCGATATAGTGTTTAATAATGCAATGCCTGAGTTCACAGCTCATATAGGAGAGAAGAAGGTAAGAGTGCATTTGAATGTTTTCGGTGAGCATCAGATTTCAAATGCTTTGGCGGCAATTGCAGTAGCTAATCACTACAATCTTTCGGTAGAATCTGCGGCAAAACATTTGGAGGAGTTTAGGGGATTTTCTCACAGACAGGAGCTGATAAAATTAAAAGAGCTGACTGTTATAGATGATACCTATAATGCCTCACCTGATTCCATGAAAGCCTCTATTTCAATACTTAAAGATTTTAATGCACAAAGAAAAATTGCAATATTGGCGGATATGAAGGAATTGGGGACTGATGAGAGAATACTTCACAGAGAAATCGGTGATTTTATCAATGAGAATTTGAAGCTTGATGCTGTATTTACCGTTGGAGAATTGGCAAAGGAAATTATAAAAGATATCAATAAAGATATTTATACAAAGAGCTTTGAAGACAACGAGAGTTTGGAGAAATTTATTTCCGGATATCTTGATGCGGGAGATGTATGTCTTTTAAAGGGCTCAAACAGTATGAGACTTTTTGATGTTGTAGATAAAATAAAAAATTATGAAAGATTTATTCGCTGATATAATAATAGCAAATACAAATGTGGACAGACCATTTACATATATTATCCCTGAAAACTTAAGGGATAATATAATTCCGGGCTGTCCTGTTTTGATTGAATTCGGAAAAACAATAAAAAAAGGCTATGTGATAGATATAAGGGAAAGCACAAATGTAGAACTTTCAAAATTAAAGTCCATACTTTCAATACCTGAAAGAGAACTCAGTGCAGATGAAAATCTCTTAAGTCTTGCCATATGGATAAAGCACAGATATGGTGTAAGCTTTGACAAGGCAATAGCAACGGTAATGCCTGTAAAGTCGGAGGCGGAGGAAAGAATCAGCAATGAGATTTTCTTAAGTATTGATGCAGACGGTCTTGATATAAAAATAGAAGAACTTATAAATTCAAGAAAAACAGCACAGGCAAGAGTTTTAAAAGAGCTGAAATCAAGGACGAGCCTGCCGCAAAGCTTTATAAATAAAGAACTTAAAGTAAACTCAACCACATTAAAGAGAATGGAGGAGGAAGGCTATATTGTAATAGGCTCCAAGAAAAGAAAGGCAAATCCCTTGTTGCCAATACTTCGTTCTCTGGGAATAGAGGATTTTAATGAAGTAATAAAGCCCAAGGAGTATACTTTAAATGTCGAGCAGGAAGATGCTGTAAATACTTTTAAATCAGATTTTGAAACTTGCAGCAGGAATACCTATCTTTTACACGGTATTACCGGTAGCGGAAAAACTTTGGTTTTTATAAATATGATAAAGTATGTAATATCAAAAGGATATAAGGCAATAGTGCTTATACCGGAGATATCATTGACATATCAGACAGTACTTAGGATGGCGGAGCATTTCGGCGACAGAGTTGCAATCATAAATTCCAAGCTTTCAAAGAATGAAAAATTCTATCAGTTTGAAAGAATAAAAAACAATGATGCGGATGTAATAATAGGACCAAGGTCTGCAATATTTGCACCGGTAAAAAAACTCGGACTCATAGTAATAGATGAGGAGCATGATTCGGCTTATAAAAATGAGAATGTACCTACATTTAATGTAAGAGATGTGGCACAAAAGCTTTCGGAAATCACAAATGCA
The DNA here is from genome assembly GCF_000512995.1 of Lachnoanaerobaculum sp. MSX33. Classification (NCBI taxonomy): domain Bacteria; kingdom Bacillati; phylum Bacillota; class Clostridia; order Lachnospirales; family Lachnospiraceae; genus Lachnoanaerobaculum; species Lachnoanaerobaculum sp. MSX33. The sequence goes on from NZ_AZXX01000013.1 coordinate 42,079, forward strand.
TCCCTGGTTTTGACATCGGCGACTCCAACACCGGAGACATATAACAGGGCAATGGAAAAAGAGATAAAGCTTTTGGAATTAAAAGTGAGAGCTAAGAATACATCTTTGCCGAAGGTAAGCATCGTTGATATGAGGGATGAGCTGAAGCGAGGCAACAGAAGTATTTTCAGTGAAAAACTTAGAACTCTTATAGAGGACAGATTAAAAAAGCATGAGCAGATTATGCTGTTTATGAACAGAAGAGGCTATTCAAGCTTTGTATCATGCAGATCTTGCGGTGAAGCTATAAAATGTAAGCACTGTGATGTTACCATGACATTGCACAATAATAACAAACTGGTATGTCATTACTGCGGATATTCAATAGACCTGCCAAAAACCTGTCCAAGCTGCGGTTCAAAGTATATTGCAAATTTCGGTACCGGAACACAGAAGCTTGAAGCGATGACAAGGGCGGAATTCCCGAATGCAAAGGTACTCAGAATGGATACCGACAGTGTTTCAAAAAAGAACAGCGCCAATGATATGATAAGAGATTTTGCAAACGGTGATGCGGATATTTTGATAGGCACTCAGATGATAGTAAAAGGTCATGACTTTTCAAATGTAACCTTGGTCGGAATAATGGCCGCGGATACCTCGCTTTATGTAAGCAATTATACAAGTGCACAAAGGACATTTGAACTTTTGACACAGGCTGCAGGCAGAGCGGGAAGGGCAAAGGACGGAGAGGCCGTTATACAGACTTACAAGCCTGAAAACTACGCAATTGTGGCGGCAGCGGCACAGGATTATAAAAGATATTTTGACAATGAGATAGCTTACAGAAGCCTTGGAGGATATCCGCCTGCCTGTCATATGCTTACGGTAATGTTTAGCAGTATCAAGGAAGAAGAGTTAAATAAATGTGCAAGTGAGACTGTAAAAGTTATAAAGTCGGAAGCCGCATTTAAAAAATCAATGATAATAGGACCTACAGATCCAAGCGTAAGCAAGGTCAAGGACTATTACAGAAAACTGGTATACATAAAAAATGCTAATTATGATATACTTTTAGATATACAAAAAAAAATAGAAGAAAGTCTTGGCACTTACAGAAATGTCGGTGCGATATATGACTTTAATTGAGGAGATAGATAATGGCAATAAGAGCAATACGAGTAATGGGCGACAGCGTGTTAAACAAAAAATGTAAAGAAGTAAAAGAAGTAAATGACAGAACAAAAGTTTTGATAGATGATATGATAGACACTATGAGAGAGGCTAACGGTGTAGGCCTTGCGGCACCTCAGATAGGAGTTTTAAAGCGTATAGTCGTAATAGAGACAGAGCCTGAAAATGTACATGTACTTATAAATCCCGTTATACTTGAACAGGACGGTGAGCAGGTAGGATATGAGGGGTGTCTTAGTGTTCCGGGAAAGAGCGGAGTGGTTAAAAGACCCAACCATGTTGTGGTAAAAGCATTCGATATAGATATGAATGAATATACTCTTGAAGGAGAAGGATTACTTGCAAGAGCTATATGTCATGAATGCGGACATCTTGAGGGTGAGTTGTATGTGGACCTTGTAGAAGGCGAACTTATAGACAATGAAGAGCTTGAAAGAATGTACGAAGATGAGGAAGATGAAGAATGAAAATAGTTTTTATGGGAACACCGGACTTTTCGGTTGAACCGCTTAAAGCACTTGTAAAGGCAGGACATGAGGTAAGCCTTGTGCTTACAAGAGAAGATAAGAAAAGAAACAGAGGAGAATTAAGTCCTACGCCTGTAAAGGAATTGGCATTGAGTCTTAATATTCCGGTGCTTACACCTTCAAAGATGAAGGATGAAGCACTTATTGATAGACTTAAGTCTGAGAATGCCGATTTTTTTGTGGTGGTGGCATATGGAAAGATTTTACCGAAGGCTGTTCTTGATATACCGAAATTCGGATGTATAAATATTCATGCCTCACTCTTGCCTGAATACAGAGGCGCCGCTCCTATACAGTGGTCAATTGTAGACGGAAAAGAAAAAACAGGTATTACAACCATGTTGATGGATGAAGGTCTGGATACAGGTGATATTTTAAAACAGTATGAAATAGAAATTGACAAAAAGGAGACCGGAGGTTCACTGTTTGACAAACTGGCGGTACTTGGCGGCGAGGCTATAGTGGATACTATAGCAAATTTTGACAGCATTGTGCCTACACCTCAAGGAGAGGCGACTACCGAATATGCAAAGATGATCTCAAAGAGCATGGGTGAGATAGACTTTAATAAAAGTGCAGTTGAGATAGAGAGATTGATAAGAGGAATGAATCCGTGGCCAAGTGCATATACAAGGTATCAGGGCAAGGTGCTTAAGATATGGGAAGCCGAGGTGGCAGAGAATATATCTGAATTACCAAATATAAACTTAAGTGAAAATTACGGCAAAATATATAGCTTTAACAGCAGGATTTTTATAATATGTAATCAAAGTATCCTGGAAGTTTTATCTTTGCAGCTTGAAGGTAAAAAAAGGATGTCCGCTAAGGACTTCCTGATGGGAAGAGAAATAGAGCAGGGATATAAGCTGGGATAACAGACCTGATATAAGAGGAGGAGCTTATGTATTACGGATTTGATATAACCTATATTTTTGTGATTATAGGTATGCTTATAACACTTATTGCCTCATGGAGAATGAAGGCAACATTTGCAAAATATGAAAGAGTGGCATCACAGTCAAGACTTACAGGAAGAGAAGTTGCCGAGAGAATCTTAAGAGCAAACGGAATATACGATGTTTCCGTAAGACCGGTTTCAGGCAGACTTACAGATCACTATGATCCGAGAGATAAGACTGTAAGTTTAAGCGAAGCGATTTACGGATCGACATCTGTAGCGGCAATTGCAGTTGCGGCACATGAATGCGGACATGCAATACAGGATAATGTCGGATATGTACCTTTAAACTTAAGAAGTGCATTTGTACCGGTGGCAAACTTTGGAAGCAGACTTTCATGGCCTCTTATATGTATAGGCTTTATACTTGGATATGGAAATATATCAAATATACTTATTCAGATAGGTATAGCGATGTTTTTACTTGCAGTAATTTTCCAGATTATTACTCTGCCTGTAGAGTTTGATGCTTCAAGAAGGGCTTTAATTGAGCTTGAAAACAACGAAATTCTGCTTGATAAGGAAGATAAGAGTGCAAGAAAGGTGCTTTTTGCGGCGGCTATGACATATGTTGCGGCAGCGGCTGCAGGAGTATTGCAAATGCTTAGACTTATGCTTTTATTTGGCGGTAGAAGCAGAAGAAGGAACTGATAATGGAAAAAACAAATATAAGGGCTTTAGCTTTGGAAGCTCTGTTATTGATAGATGTTGAAAAAGAGTACAGTCATAAGGTAATTGATATGGCTCTTGAAAAATATTCATACTTATCAAAGGCTGACAGAGGATTTTTTTCAAAAGTGGTCCATGGAGTGGTTGAGTACAGACTGCAGCTGGATGATATTATAAAAAAATACAACAACGGAAAGCGTGTAAAACCTGTAATCAGAGAAATACTGAGAATGTCTGTATATCAAATGCTTTATATGGACAGAGTTCCTGACAGAGCCGTAATAAATGAGGCGGTCAATCTTGTAAAGATGAGAAGATTGCAGGGACTTACAGGCTTTGTAAACGGAATACTCAGAAAAATAAGCAGTGAAAAAGAAGAACTGAAATTTGATGATTTAAGTATCAGGTACTCAATGCCTGAACTCATTTTAAATATAGTAAGAGATAATACCGGTAAGTATTTCAATGAAACTTTGGAATACTTTCTTAAGAACGGGCATTTGTCGGTAAGAGTAAATACTTCAAAATCAAGTGTTGAAGATGTAATAAAAGAGCTGGAAGCTAAGAATATTAAGACCCAAAGATCCGGGCTTAATCCGGATATATTATATATTACAGGATTTGACAGAGTGGACGATATTGAAGCGATAAGGTCCGGAAAATGCTATATCACAGATACATCATCATCTATGATATCAAAGGTACTTGGAGCCCGAGATATTAAAAAATGTGTGGATGTATGTGCCGCACCGGGAGGAAAGTCATTTTTACTGGCAGATAAGCTTGATAAAAGCTCAAAGATATATTCCTGTGATGTAAGTGAAAATAAGGTTGAATTGATAAGAGAAAATGCAAAAGTACAGGGATTTTCAAATATTATTCCGGCTGTTGCGGATGCAAGAATTTTTGATGAGAGATTTTGTGATGCCGATTTGATTTTGGCTGATTTACCATGCAGCGGAATAGGTATTATAGGGAAAAAGCCTGATATAAAGTATCGACTTGAAGAGGAAGACTTAAAATCACTTTCAGATCTGCAAAAAGAGATACTTGATAATGTGTCCAGGTATGTTAAGAAAAACGGTGAGTTGATATTTTCCACCTGTACACTGAATAAAGCGGAAAATGAAGACAATATGCTTTTGTTTCTGAAAAATCACACTGATTTTAAAGCTGTGGATCTTACTGAGAGAATGGACAAAGAAACGATAAAAATGCTTGAAGAGAGCGAACTGAAAAACGGGTATATGAAACTGATACCCGGAAGAGACAACTGCGACGGATTTTTTATTGCAGTATTTAGGAGAGATAATGACTGATATTAAGTCAATGGATTTAGATGAATTAAAGACATTTGTAAAGGAGATGAATGAGCCTGAGTTTAGGGCAAAGCAATTGTTTGAGTGGATGCATAAATCACTTATATCCTCCTTTGATGAATGTACAAACCTGTCAAAGGCATTCAGAGAAAAGCTGAAGGAAAGTACAAGCCTGACAAATCTTAAGGCTGTAGAGGTATTTAAGTCAAAACTTGACGGTACACAAAAATATCTTTTTGCACTTGAAGATGGAAATATCATAGAGAGTGTAAGAATGAAATATGAGCATGGAAACTCGGTATGTATATCATCTCAGGTGGGGTGCAGAATGGGATGTAAGTTTTGTGCTTCCACTCTTGACGGACTTGTACGAAATCTTTCGGCTTCGGAAATGCTTGATCAGATATACAGCATACAAAAACTTCTCGGAGAGAGAATATCAAATATTGTTGTAATGGGTTCGGGAGAGCCTATGGACAATTACGATAATATAGTAAAATTTGTAAAAATTATAAGCAGTGAAATGGGGCTTAATATAAGCCAGAGAAATATTACCGTATCAACTTGCGGTATTGTACCGAAAATAAGAGCTTTGGCAGATGAAGGTCTGAGTATTACTTTGGCGCTTTCCCTACATGCACCGAATGATGAAATAAGAAAGACTATAATGCCTGTTGCGAATAAATATGCATTAAAAGATGTTATTTCAGCCTGTGATTATTATTTTAAAAAGACCGGAAGAAGAGTATCATATGAGTATTCACTTGTGGCAGGTGTAAATGATAATATAAAAGAGGCGATGAATCTTGTAAAACTTGTAAACGGAAGAAATATTCACATCAATCTGATTCCGGTAAATCCTATAAAGGAGAGAGATTTTAAACAGTCCGACAAGCTTAAGATAAAAGCTTTTAGGGATTTCCTGGAGAAACATAGGGTAAATGCAACAGTTAGAAGAGAGATGGGTAGAGATATAGACGGTGCCTGTGGACAATTAAGAAGGAGATTTATTCAATCAGAAACGAATTCTTAAAAATTGGAGGTGTAATATGTATTCGGTTGCTTTGACCGATGTAGGCAGAAAAAGACTTGTAAATCAGGATACGGTATATATAAGTGATACGCCGGTAGGAGTATTGCCGAATTTATATATTGTGGCTGACGGCATGGGAGGAGAAAAGGCCGGAGACTATGCGTCAAAGTCTTTGATAGGCTATATGCTTACATATATTGAACATACAATAAAAATGCCGGTGACGGCAATACAAGGAGCCATAGAATATGCAAATGCAAATCTGTTTGCGGAGGGGAGTAAAAATCCCAATCTGTCGGGAATGGGAACAACCGTTGTGGCGGCAAGCATTATAGATAATACTTTGCATGTATTCAATGTAGGCGATTCCAGATGCTATGTACTTGATGAGAACAGTATTTCACAGATAACAAAGGATCATTCCCTTGTGGAAATGCTTGTTTCAAAAGGTGAAATAACGAGAGAGAGTGCTGAATATAAAGAGAATAAGAGTAAGATAACCAGAGCTGTAGGTGCGGAAGAAAGGGTACTGATAGACAGCTTTGAGGTGGATCTTGCCGGCAATGAGTATGTATTATTGTGTTCGGACGGACTTACAAATATGGTGGATGACAGGAAGATTTTCAATATAATATCTTCAAGTGCCGGTGTAAAGTCAAGTGCAAAAAGACTAGTAGAGGAGGCAAATCTATCAGGCGGAAGTGACAATATATCAATTTTGCTTATAGATATAAATGAGGGGTAGTATTATGAATCTTGAATCAGTTGTTTTGCAAGGAAGATATGAAATTATAGAAAAAATAGGCTCGGGAGGCATGTCAAATGTATTCAGAGCCAAGGATTTAAAGCTTGGCAGAGCTGTAGCAATAAAAGTTTTAAAGGAAGAATTTTGCTCGGATGCCGAGTTCGTAGAAAAGTTTAAAAGAGAAGCTCAGGCGGCTGCAGGACTTTTAGGAGAGAATATTGTTAATATCTACGATGTTGTGGATGAGGGCAAGTATCATTTTATAGTTATGGAGCTTGTAGACGGTATAACTCTGAAAGAATATATAAAAATAAAGGGTAAGCTGGATATTACAGAGGGTGTAAGTATTGCCATACAGGTGGCAAAGGCCCTTAAGCCTGCTCATGCACAGCATATAGTGCATAGAGATATAAAGCCTCAAAATATACTTATAACGGATGAAAGCAAAATAAAGGTTGCGGATTTCGGTATAGCAAGAGCGGTATCGGAGCAGACATTAAATGCGAATGCTATAGGTTCCGTGCATTATATTTCGCCGGAACAGGCCAGAGGCGGAAGATGCGATGCAAGGAGTGATATCTATTCTTTGGGTATCACAATGTATGAGATGTTTACAGGAAGAGTCCCGTTTACAGGAGATTCCACTGTTTCAATAGCTCTGGCACATCTTGAGCAGGCTATAACACCTCCGCATATATATAATAATCAGATATCCGCAAATCTGGAAAGAGTTATATTAAAGTGTACAAAGAAGGATCCGGCAAACAGATATCAAAATATCACTGAAGTTTTGGATGATTTGGAAAATGTATTGCTAAATCCGGATGAGCCGTATGCACTTACAGGAGCTACAAAGGTAATAAAGTCTGAGGATACTGCAGTTTTAAATCAGGTAGAGCCTATAGATGATATGGAAGATGAAGAATATGACAATGATGAAGTTGATAATGATGACGATGATTATGATGAGGAAGATGAAAAGATGGACAGAATCATGTCCATTGTCGGAGTCATTGTAGCTGTAATTATAGTTATACTTTTAGTATTCTTTGTTGGAAGATTTACCGGAGTATTCGGAGGTAAAAAGAGTGATACTTCTCAAAGTATGCTTGACTCCACACAGACTGTAATGCCTGATGTAGTGGGACTTTCAGAGAAGATGGCCGACAAGAAGCTTTCAGACAACAATCTTCAGATGCAGGTAAAATCAAGTGAATATTCGGATACTGTAGAAAAGGGAAATGTTATTTCACAGGATCCCAAGGCCGATGAGGTGGTTTCAAAGTATTCAAAGGTAAGTGTCGTAATAAGTCTCGGTTCCGATACGGTGGATATAACAAAGCTAGGTATTGCAGGAAAGACTAAGGAGGCGGCTGAAGCTCTTTTAAAGGAAAACGGTTTTTCAGTAGAATCAAAAGAGGAGAATTCAGATACTATTGAAAAGGGAAAGGTAATATCCTACAGTCCGACAAAGCCTAAAAACGGTGACAGAATTACTCTGATTGTCAGTAGCGGTAAGAAGGTGACAAAGGTTATTGTGCCTAATATTATAAATATGAGTGAAGCGGATGCAAAAGCTTTACTTGAGAGCAACGGACTTGTACTTGGAACAAGAGCTGAACAAAACAGCCAAAGTATAGCGGTCGGAATTATAGCAGGACAGTCGATAGCAGCAGGTTCAAGTGTGGACAGCGGTACAAGTATCGACTATGCTGTAAGTACAGGTGTTGCCGAGTCAAGTGAATCACAAAGTGAGAGTTCAGAGCAGGCACAGACTACAAAGGCCACGGTTGCGCCTGCAACCACAGCCGCAAGCTACAGATATGTGGCATCAATAGATACGAATTACTCATTGCAGGATGTTATAGGACCGAGTTCGGGATTTACAAGTGTAAAGGTTATGATAAGACTTAAGCAGACTGTAAACGGAAGTGATGTATATTCCACATTGATGGAAGCAAGAACCGTTACAGGTGATACCATACTTCCGGTAAGATTCAGAACAATTGTAGGAGCCAACGGTGTAGACCAGGGACAGGTGGAAATCGTAAATGTAGACAGTGGTGAGGTAATGAAATCATATACAGTGGAGTTCTTTAGAGTTGAGTAAAGAAGATATGAGCAAAATTTATTTTGCAAAGATAATAAAGGGTATTGCAGGTTTTTATTATTGTATAATCCTTGATGAAGGAGAAAGAAAAGGTCAGATTTTTGAATGCAAGGCAAAGGGCATTTTCAGAAAATTAGGAGTAAAGCCTTTGGTAGGTGACAATGTAGACTTTGAAATCACGGATACAAAAGATTTTGAAGGGAATATTGTGAAGATACATAAAAGAAAAAATGCCCTGATAAGACCTGCAGTAGCCAATATAGATAAAGTTGTGCTTGTTTTGGCGGTGGAATCACCTTCGCCTGCATTTTACTATTTGGATAAATATCTGATAAATATGTCAAATGCCGGTATAAAGGTGGAGATATGCTGGAACAAGACTGATCTTAACATGGATAAAGCCTTAAAATATGCAAAAATATATACTGATGCGGGATTTAAAAATATTATAGCTTCAACCTTTGAAGAAAACGGACTTGAAGATTTAAAAGAGGCTCTTAAAGGAGAGGTAAGTGTACTTGCCGGAGCATCGGGAGTGGGAAAGTCCTCTATAACAAATATACTTGCACCGAAAGCAAATATGGATACAAATACCGTCAGCAAAAAAATAGAAAGAGGAAGACATACTACCAGACATTCCGAACTTTTTATGATTGACAGTGATACCTTTGTATTTGATACCCCGGGGTTTACAAGTGTGGAGTCACCTGCATTTGATAAGGAGGAGCTCAGGTTTCACTTCCATGAGTTTGAAGAATATGAGGGTAAATGCAGATTTGCAGGTTGTATGCATATAAACGAACCGGATTGTGCCGTAAAGCAGGCTTTAGAAGAAAACCTGATAGGTGAATCCAGATATCAAAGCTATAAAAAAATGTATGAAGAGCTTTCTGAAAGGAGAAAGTATTGAAAAAGAATATTGCACCATCATTACTTGCAGCCGATTTCTTTGATTTATCATCACAGATGAAGCTTTTAAAAGAAGGAAATATAGAAGTATTACATCTTGATGTAATGGACGGAATGTTTGTACCGAGTATTTCATTCGGAATGCCTGTTATAAGTTCGTTAAGAAAGTCCGTGGATTTTTTCTTTGATGTACATATGATGGTAGAAAATCCAGAGAGATATATTGAAGATTTTTATAATAGCGGAGCCGACGGTATAACTATACATTTTGAGGCTTGCAAGCATATAGACAGAACTATATCACAAATAAAGTCACTGGGGCTTAGAAGCGGTATATCCATAAATCCCGCAACCCCTGTTTCACTCCTTGAAAATATAGTTTCCGAAGTAGATATGGTACTTATAATGAGTGTAAATCCGGGATTCGGGGGTCAAAAATTTATTCCCTACAGTTTGGATAAGATAAGAGAACTCTCAAAAATGAGAGAAAAGAAAAATCCTAAACTTTTGATACAGGTGGACGGAGGAGTAGGTGTAGATAATATAAAAGCTCTTTCAGATGCCGGAGTTGATGAGTTTGTGGCAGGTTCTTCAGTGTTTAAAGGTGATATTTTAAAGAATATAAAAGCTTTAAATGATGCACTTGGAGAGGTATAGATATTGTAAATGAATGCAATAATTGTTACCGGCGGAGATATTGACTTATCATTATTGGAAAATTATATAGCCGAAAATAAAGAAGATGTTATTATCAGTGTGGATGCGGCAATTACAAAGCTTGAAAAAATAAATGTAACCCCCCATATAATGGTCGGAGATTTTGATACACTCTCTGATGAGGAGAGGCTGAAAAAATATGAAAACCTGAATGTTGAGATAGTAAAGCATGACCCTATAAAGGATTTTTCAGACAGCGAACTTGCTGTTGACAGGGCTGTAAAAGACGGTATCCGAAACATAGTAGTTTTCGGGGCTCTCGGAAAGAGGTTTGATCATGCTTTTGCCAATATTTTGATACTACAAAAGTATAAAAAACTTGGAGCGGATATAACCATATATGACAGATATAATAAAATATATGTCATATCAAATCATTTCAAATTGGAAAGAGAGAAACTTTGGGGAAAATACATAAGCTTTTTTTCACTTGAAGGAAAAAACTTTATGGATAAACTTGAGGGAGTTAAGTATCCCATAAAAAACAGAATAATTGACAATATAGCTACGCCAAGTCTTTATATAAGTAATGAGATTAAAGATGATAAGTTGGAAGCCGCTTTTAGCGGAGACTTATTGGTTGTTGAGAGCAGAGATTAGATAATAAAAGCAGATTTTCATTTTGAAAGTCTGTTTTTTATTATGATTTTTGATACGAATTAATGTAAATCATTATTAATAAAAAGTTCATTTACAAATATTAAAAATTTGTTTATTCTTATAGTGTATTAAAGAGACAGTACAATAAACGGAAGGGGAGTATATGGAATGGAAGGTGAAATCCGACAGAGCCGTGTATTTGCAGATTATTGATTATATAAGAATGCAAATATTTTCAGGTGAGATAGGATGTGGAGATAAGCTTTTGAGCGTAAGAGAGCTTTCAAATGTATTGAATGTAAATCCAAATACTGTCCAAAGGGCGTATGCGGAGCTTGAGAGAGAGGGACTGGTAGATACTATAAGAAATACAGGCCGTGAAGTTACAACTAATTTAGAAATAATTAAGCAAAGTAAAGAGGAACTGGCAAGAGAATATACAGTGGAATATTTTTTAAATATGGTTAATATGGGATTTTCAAAAGAGGAAATACTTAAGAATATACAGAAGATGGAGGAAGATAAAAATGCTTGATTTACTTAGTTTAAAGGCTGTCAGTAAAAAGTATGGAATTAAACAGGCACTGAATAATATAAACCTGAATATACCGGCCGGAAAAATTGTCGGACTGTTCGGTCCGAAGGGTGGAGGCAGAACTACCCTAATAAAGATAATTACAGGCGTATTAAATCAGACAGAGGGCGTAGTGAGTATTGACGGAGTTGAACCGAATGAAATAACAAAATCCTATGTTGCATATTTTCCGGATAAAATTTTTCTCGAGGAAAATATGACTATAAAAGATACAATATCTATGCATGCCGATTTTTATGAGGATTTCTCCAAAGACAAAGCCTACGAAATGTTTAATGATTTAAAGATTCCGGATAAATTCAAGATAAAAGCTTTGTCAAAAGAAAACAGAAGAAAGTTGCAAGCTATACTTATTATGAGTAGAAATGCAAAGCTCTACGTTTTGGACGAACCGTTTTTCGATGTAGACAATGATGCAAGGGATTATATATTGAAAATAATTTTAAGCAACTATAACAGGAATGCTACTGTTTTGATATCTACAATTCTTACTCCGGAGGTGGAAAGGATAATTGATGAAGTCGTATTTATAAAAGACGGAGAAATCGTACTATATGATGCGGCGGAAAAGATAAGAAATGAAAAAGGTTGTTCTATAGACGAATATTTCAAGGAGGTATTTAATGTCTCGTAAATTGATAAAATATGAATTTAAGCAAATGAAATCTGCACTTTTACTCACAGCAATAGCGATTGCGATTATTACGGTAATAGTTTTCTGTATAGGAATACTTCCGATGTTGGTTTTCGGAATTAATGACTCGACTGCAGGTATATTATCGATTTTTTTGGCAAATATATCTGCTCTTTTATACGCAGTTGTACTGATTGTTACAGGAATAGGTATGAATATATATATAGGAGTCAGGTTTTATAAAACCATGTATTCAGGTATAGGATATTTTACAAATACATTGCCTTTAAAGAAACATGAGATTATTTTGAGCAAGATAATACCTGCGGCAATAGCACAAACAATTGTAACGCTGATGGTTATCGTATCGGGAGGTATTATATTCTGCGGTTTTATATTGGCAAAAGACGGATTTGGAGATTTGATGCTTTATATATCAAGGTTTAAAGGCGTAGTACTGGGTAATTTTACAATGTTAAACGGTATGGGAATTATACTTGGAATTGTCTTTGCCGGTTTATTTGCAATTATACAAACAGTTTCCAATACATTGCTTTTATTTTTAGCAGTTTCAATCGGACAGCTGTTTAATTCAAATAAAATCCTGATGAGTGTAATAATATTTATAGTTATGAACAGAGTATTTAATGCTGTTGACGCAATAATAGAAGTGATAACAACAGCATTTGTATACGGGCCTTTTATACATGGTCCAAGTATATATAGTGTTATTACAATGATTTTAATTAGTGCAAAGAATATAATAATAGCTGTAATTGCCTATTTAATAAGCTATCGCATACTCAGATACAAACTGAATTTGGAATAATAATTAAAATAAAAAAGGATAAAATATATTAAACCATTATAAGTGGTATGATTAAAACTATTCAAACTGGATATTTTAATCATACCACTATTTTTATATACTGATATCAGCCCAAAATGATGGAGGAAAGATCATGGAAAGAACAAAAGACAGTACGGTTTTTAAACTTGTAGCAACAGCACTTATGGCGGCATTATGTTATGTGAGCTTCACATATTTAAAGATACCGATTCCTACAATATCAGGCGATATGACGGCATTACATATCGGAAACGCTTTTTGTGTTATTGCGGCGATATTGCTTGGAGGAGTATATGGCGGTATAGCGGGAAGCCTTGGAATGACCATAGCCGATATTTTAGATCCGGTATATATAACTTCAGCACCTAAAACATTTATATTAAAGCTTTGCATCGGACTTATCGCAGGCTTTGTGGCACATAAAATTGCTCATATTACAGAAAATCATGATACAAAATACATTATGAAGTGGACTGCAATATCTTCAATCTGCGGACTTGGATTTAATGTTATATTCGATCCTATAGTGGGATATTTGTATAAGGTATATATTTTGGGAGTTCAGGCGGATGCCGCAAAGATCATGGCTACATGGGCGGCAGGTACAACTCTTATAAATGCAATAGTAAGTACCGTATTGATAGTAATACTTTATGCTGCACTCAGACCGGTACTTATTAAGTCGGGATTATTCCTTAAAATAAAATAGCATACTCCATTTTATAGGATATTTCTATTTGCTCTCGGGTGAATAGAGATATCCTTTTTTTTCTAATATATTGCCACATCCTTTATAGTGGTATATAATACAACCGTGGTGTCTGCCCGCTTTGTTTTATCGGTGGACAGAGGGATATTGTAGATTTTGAAAGCAAATGGAGGTGTACAATGGAGAAGTTGGAGCAACTGTATGAAGGAAAAGCCAAGAAAGTATTTAAGACTGCGGACCCTGATGTGCTCATAGTTTCTTATAAAGATGATGCCACAGCATTTAACGGAGAGAAAAAAGGAACAATAGTGGGAAAAGGTGCGATTAATAATCGTATGACAAATCATTTGTTTAAACTATTGGAAAAGAAGGGAGTTCCTACTCATTATATCGAAGAGCTTAACGACAGAGAGACTGCTGTAAAAGCTGTAAAGATAGTACCGCTTGAGGTAATAGTGAGAAATTACTCTGCAGGAAGCTTTGCCAAAAAGCTCGGTATGGAAGAGGGAATCAAGCTAAAAACTCCTACTTTGGAATTCTCCTATAAGGATGACGATCTTGGAGATCCTTTTATAAACGGTTATTATGCATTGGCGCTTGATCTTGCAACTCAGGATGAGATTGACAAGATTGCCTCATACGCTTTCAAAGTAAATGAAACACTGATTGATTATTTTGACGGACTTGGAATAGACCTGATAGATTTTAAAATAGAATTCGGCAGATATAAGGGAGATATTATCCTTGCTGATGAGATATCACCTGATACCTGCAGATTATGGGATAAACAAACCCATGAAAAACTGGATAAGGACAGATTCAGAAGAGATTTGGGCGGAGTGGAAGATGCCTACGCCGAAGTATTTAAAAGACTTGGTATACAATAGGAGGAAGGCTTGAAAGATAGATATATTAGTCCGCTTTCAGAAAGATATGCAAGTGCGAAAATGCAGTATATTTTTTCGCAGGACAAGAAGTTTAAAACCTGGAGAAAACTTTGGATTGCTCTTGCAGAGACGGAGAAAGAGCTCGGCCTTAATATTACTGATGAACAGATAGAAGAATTAAAGAAATTTCAGGATGATATAAACTTTGATGTGGCAAAGGAAAGGGAAAAGGAAGTAAGACATGATGTTATGAGTCATGTATATGCTTACGGAGTACAATGTCCAAAGGCAAAGGGAATTATCCATCTTGGGGCAACCAGCTGTTATGTGGGCGATAATACAGATATTATTATCATGAAAGAAGCCCTGGAGCTGGTAAAAGAAAAGCTTGTAAATGTAATCAATGAGCTTTCAAAGTTTGCTTTAAAATATAAGGATCTGCCTACTTTGGCATTTACTCATTTTCAACCGGCACAGCCTACCACGGTAGGAAAGAGGGTTACACTTTGGATAAATGAGCTTTTGCTTGATTATGAGGATGTAAATTATACTCTTGAGAATTTGAAACTTTTGGGATGTAAGGGTACTACGGGTACTCAAGCCTCTTTTGTGGAACTTTTTGACGGAGATGATGAGAAGATAAATAAAATAGATCCTATGATTGCAAATAAGATGGGATTTAAGGAGTGTTATCCTGTTTCAGGGCAGACATACTCAAGAAAAGTGGATATCAAGGTATTAAATGTGCTTGCAGGTATTGCCGCTTCGGCACATAAGTTCTCAAATGATATCAGACTTTTACAGCATTTAAAAGAGATTGAAGAGCCTTTTGAAAAGTCGCAGATAGGTTCATCAGCTATGGCATATAAGAGAAATCCGATGCGAAGCGAGAGGATTGCATCTTTGGCAAATTATGTAATGAGTGATGTTATGAATCCTATGATGGTGGCATCCACTCAGTGGTTTGAAAGGACACTTGACGATTCCGCAAATAAGAGACTTTCAATACCTGAAGGCTTTTTGAGCATAGACGGTATACTTGATTTATATTTAAATGTGGTGGACGGATTGGTAGTATATCCAAAAGTTATAGAAAAACATTTGATGTCAGAATTGCCTTTTATGGCTACAGAGAATATAATGATGGATGCAGTAAAAGCCGGTGGAGACAGACAGGAGCTGCATGAAAGAATCAGAGAGCTTTCAATGATTGCCGGAAGAAATGTAAAGGAACTTGGAGAAGAAAACAATCTGCTTGATTTGATTGCAAATGATCCTATGTTCAATCTTTCAAAGGAAGAATTGAAAGAGTCTATGAAGCCTGAAAAATATATCGGAAGAAGCAGTGTTCAGGTGGAAGATTTTATAAAAAGAATTATCAAGCCTATTTTAGATGAAAATAAAGATATTCTGGGATTGAAGGCTGATATAAATGTGTAAGGAGAATTAAATGGTAAGAGCTATTGTAGGCGCCAACTGGGGCGACGAAGGTAAGGGCAAAATCACGGATATGCTTGCGGCTAAGGCGGATATTATTATTCGTTTTCAGGGCGGCAGCAATGCAGGTCATACAATTATAAACAATTACGGTAAATTTGCTTTGCATCTGTTGCCGTCAGGAGTATTTTATGATCATACAACAAGCATTATAGGAAACGGTGTTGCACTTAATATTCCATATCTTGTTAAAGAGATAAATGAGCTGGTTGAAAAAGGTGTACCGAGACCTAAGATTTTGGTTTCGGACAGAGCACAACTTCTGATGCCATATCATATTTTGCAGGATACCTATGAGGAGGCAAGACTTGCCGGAAAGGCATATGGCTCTACCAAGTCGGGAATAGCTCCTTTTTATTCAGATAAGTTTGCAAAAATCGGAATACAGGTAAGCGAGCTTTTTGACGATGAAATATTGGAAGAAAAGGTTGAAAAAATCTGTACATTGAAAAATGTTATGTTCAAGCATCTTTACAATATGCCTGAGCTTGATAAGACAGAACTTATGAATACACTTCATGAGTACAGAGATATGGTTGAACCTTTTGTATGTGATGTGAGTGCATATCTTTACAAGGCTATAAAAGAAGGAAAGAATATTCTTCTTGAGGGTCAGCTCGGTTCATTAAAGGATCCGGATCACGGAATATATCCAATGGTTACATCATCTTCCACATTGGCTGCATACGGTGCTATAGGAGCAGGTATTGCTCCGTATGAGATAAAGGAAATCACAACAGTGGTTAAGGCATACTCATCAGCGGTTGGAGCCGGAGAGTTTGTCAGCGAGATAGAGGATGAGGCTGCTGCAGATGAACTTAGAAGAAGAGGCGGAGACGGTGGTGAGTTCGGTGCTACCACAGGAAGACCTAGAAGAATGGGATGGTTTGATGCTGTAGCATCCAGATACGGTGTAAGAATTCAGGGTACTACAGAGGTCGCACTTACAGTACTTGATGTACTCGGATATCTTGAAGAGATTCCTGTATGTGTAGGCTATGATATAAATGGTGAGATAACCAAGGACTTCCCTACAACAAATAAATTAAAGATTGCAAAACCTGTATATGAATATCTTCCGGGATGGAATTGTGATATCAGAGGTATAAAGAAATATGAGGAATTGCCTGAGAATTGTAGGAAGTATATTGAGTTTATAGAAAAAGAACTTAAAGTACCTGTGAAGTTGGTAAGCAATGGACCGGGTAGAGATGATATTATCTATAGATAGGACTTTTGCCGGCCCCATATTAGTTTAAACTGATATGGGGCATGACTATTCATTAAATAAGGAGAAAAAATGCTGGACATAATAGAGAAACTTCAAAAAGAAGCTTTAGAAAAGATAAACAGTGCTGAAAATAAAGAAAGATTAAATGAGCTTAAGGTAGCATATCTTGGAAAGAAGGGTGAACTTACCGCACTTCTTAAAAACATGAAAAATATAGCTCCTGAAGATAGAGCTGAATTCGGTAAAGTAGTGAACGAAGCAAGAGAAGCTATTGAAAATACATTAAATAATGTGGGAAGTGAGCTTGCAAAGCTTGCACTTGAGGCAAAGTTAAAGGCGGAGACCATTGACGTTACATTGCCTGCAAACAAGAGAGAATTCGGGCACAGTCATCCGAATGTAATCGCATTGCATGAGGTTGAAAAAATATTTACAAATATGGGCTATGAGGTTGTTGAAGGACCTGAGATAGAGTTTGATGAATACAACTTTACAAAGCTCAATATTCCTGAGGATCACCCTGCCAAGGATGAACAGGATACCTTCTATATAACAAAGGATATAGTGCTTCGTACTCAGACATCACCTGTACAGGCAAGAATTATGGAGACAGGAAAGCTTCCTATAAAGATGATAAGTCCCGGAAGAGTGTATCGTTCAGACGAAGTGGACGCTACTCATTCACCTACATTTAATCAGATAGAGGGACTTATTGTAGATAAGGATATCACATTTGCAGATCTTAAGGGAACACTTGAGGTATTTGCCAAGAAACTTTTCGGAGAAGATACAAAGGTTAAGTTCAGACCTCATCATTTCCCGTTTACAGAGCCGAGTGCGGAGATGGATGTGACATGCTTTAAATGTCATGGAAGCGGCTGCAGATTCTGTAAGGGCAGCGGTTGGATAGAGATACTTGGTTGCGGAATGGTACATCCACATGTATTTGATATGTGCGGTGTAGACAAGAATGAATACAACGGTTTTGCATTCGGTATCGGACTTGAGAGAATCGCACTATTAAAGTATGAAATCGATGATATGAGACTTTTATACGAGAATGATATCAGATTCTTGAAGCAATTCTAATAAAGCTTGTACAAAATATTATATTTACAGTAAATAACAGAGGTGAAGAATGGATACAGCATTATCATGGATAAAGGCCTATGTGCCTGACTTGGAAGTGACTCCAAGTGAATATACAGATGCAATGACTCTTACCGGAACCAAGGTAGAGGGTTATAAAGAATTGGATAAAAATCTCGAGAAAATAGTTGTCGGTGAGATACTTTCAATAGAAAAACACCCTGATGCGGATAAACTTATTATCTGCCAGGTGGATGTAGGAAATGAAAAAATACAGATAGTTACAGGAGCACCTAATGTTTCGGTTGGTGATAAAGTTCCTGTAGTTTTAGACGGCGGAAAAGTTGCAGGCGGACATGACGGAAGTCCGTTACCTGAAAACGGTATAAAAATAAAGAAGGGCAAGCTTCGTGGAGTTGAGTCATTCGGTATGATGTGCTCTATTGAAGAGCTTGGCCAGGACAAGAACTATTTCCCTGATGCACCTGAAAGCGGAATCTATATTCTGCCAAAGGATGCAAAGGTCGGTAGCGATGCTATAGAGCTTTTGGGACTTAGAGATACCGTATTTGAGTACGAAATTACATCAAACAGAGTGGACTGCTACGGAGTAGTAGGAATTGCAAGAGAGGCAGCCGCTACATTTAAGAAAAATCTTGTTTTACCGAAGGTAAATACAACAGGAAATTCTGAGAATGTAAATGATTACTTAAGTGTGGAAGTAAAGGATGAGAATCTTTGCAAGAGATATGTCGCAAGAGTTGTAAAGAATATAAAGCTTGCACCTTCACCTGCATGGATGCAGGAAAGACTTCGTGCAGTGGGAATCAGACCTATAAACAATATAGTGGATATTACAAACTATGTTATGGCTGAGTACGGTCAGCCTATGCATGCTTTTGATTACAATTTGATCGAAGGACAGAAAATAGTTGTAGACAGAGCAAAGGACGGAGATGAGTTTGAGACTCTGGACGGAGTGGTAAGAAAGCTTGACAGCAATATTTTAATGATAAATGATGCTAAAAAAGCTGTAGCTATTGCCGGAATCATGGGTGGTGAGAACTCAAAGATTACAGACGATGTAAGTACAATGATATTTGAATGCGCTACTTTTGACGGTACAAATATCAGACTTTCATCAAAGAGAATAGGACTTCGTACAGATTCATCAGGAAAGTTTGAAAAAGGCCTTGATCCGAATAATGCTTATGATGCTATGATGAGAGCATGTTCTTTGGTGGAAGAACTTGGAGCAGGAGAAGTGGTTGGCGGAACAATTGATGTTTATCCTGTAAAAGCGGTAGAGTCAAGAGTAGCTTTTGAGCCTGAAAGAATCAATAAATTGCTTGGAACTTCCATATCAAAAGAAGATATGCTTGAAATCTTTGACAGAATTGAGTTAAAATACGATAAAGAGACTAATGAGATTGTGGCTCCTACATTCAGACAGGATATTCACTTTATGGCGGATTTGGCTGAGGAAGTTGCAAGATTCTTCGGATATGACAAGATACCTACAACATTGCCGAAAGCAAGCGCAACCATAGGCGGTATCAGTATGAAGCTTGAAATAGAAGAGCTTGCAAGAGAAGTGGCAAAGTTTTTGGGATTCTCAGAGGCAATGAACTATTCATTTGAGAGTGCCAAGGTATTTGACAAGCTCGGATTGTCAAAAGACAGCCACTATAGAAATGCTATTGAAATATCAAATCCTCTGGGTGAAGATTTCAGAATGATGAGAACTCAGGCTGTAAACGGTATACTTAATTCTCTTTCAACAAATTACAACAGAAGAAATAAGGATGTGCATTTATTTGAGCTTGCAAACATCTATATTCCAAAGGAGCTTCCTTTAAAGGAATTGCCTGATGAGAGAATGCAGTTTGTACTTGGATTCTATGGCAAGGAAAACTTCTTTGATATGAAGGGTGTGGTAGAGGAATTCTTATATACAATAGGAATTGTCGGTAAACTTCACTATGATCCGGGTTGCAAGGAAGAGTTCTTACATCCGGGAAGAAAAGCCGATATAGTGCTTGACGGAGTTCGCCTCGGATATTTGGGCGAAGTGCATCCGATTGTATGTGAAAATTATAAATTGGGCGAGAAGACCTATATAGCGGTACTTGATTTGCCGAATATAATTCCGTTTGTAAATTTTGATATCAAATATACAGGAATAGCAAAATATCCTGCAATTTCAAGAGATATTTCATTGGTAGTGCCAAGAAGCGTTTTGGTAGGTGAGATTGAGGATATAATTTCTGAAAACGGCGGAAGCAATCTTGAATCCTTTAATTTGTTTGATATCTATGAGGGTGATCAGATAGAGGCAGGATTTAAGTCGGTAGCTTATTCACTTACATTCAGAAACAAGGAGAGAACTCTTCTTGATGCCGATGTTAATGAGGTTATGGATAAGATATTAAAGAAGCTTGAGGAAAAGAATATCAGAATCAGATCCTAGTTTAAATTAAGCTGTGGGATAATCTTTGATAGATATGTGTTTTGTTTTAGAAAAGTGAGAGATAGATATGGTTAGAAGTAGAGGAAGGAAAAAGAAAAGTAAAGCTTTCATCAGGTACTTTTGTCTTTTTGTGTTTTCAGTTATATTGCTTACTTCTGCGCTAATCGGAGATGACACCAGAGCTTATGGAGAAGGAAGAAATGCCGTATTTAAAAACCCGATAAATCCGGATTATGAAAGCAATGATAACGGAGTCAAGACATCGTCCAGAATAAGAGTACTTAATAATCTAAGCGGAGAAATCGAATACGGATCAAATGCCATGTCTTTGATTTCCGTAAGCGAGAATGACAACAGAAGAAGTATTATAAAAAATTTTGCAGATATACTGGATATGGATATTTACAGTAATCTATGCCTAAATGCAAATATTGAAAACAGTTCGGATGTGGAAAGGGATATAAGTTTTGATATAACACTGCCTCCTAAGACGGAGGGCAGTGTGTCTGAACTTAGGCTTATAAACTCAAGTCTTGATATTTTTACCGGAGATTTATCAGGTGTTGATATAAAGTATGAAACGGACGGAAAAACTGTCACGGAGACTGAGAGAAAGTCTGGAAAAAAGGTGGATTTTAATAAGGTTAATTCTGTAAAAATAGAGGGGAAATTAGCTGCAGGTCAGAAATTTGAAGGCATTTTACCTATGGAAATCATAGAGCGAAGAATGGTAATAGAGAAAAAAGATGACTTTGTGGATGATTTGAAGACTATTGAAGAAGTTAATACAAATAATATCTTTGCTTTCAAATTGGATTACAGATATCCTATCAAAAAAGAACTTAATATGAGCATAGCAACCTGCCACGGAAGTGACAGGGAGGAAGATTTCTTAAACGGAAAAACAGTAGGTATAGTAAGGCGCGATGAGGAAAGCTATGATATATTGCCCAATGATATAATTGAAAAGCTTCCGGGAGCCAATGTGGCATTTTGTTCAATGTTTACTACAGATGAAAAGAAAGACGCATTTGTAAACGATTACAGCTACATCAGTGTCAATACAAAGGACTTCCAGAGCCTTGTAAATGACAGAGGATATTCTCTCCTTATAAAAAACGGTTCATTACAGAATAAATACAGCTTTATAGTCGGAGAAAAAAAACATATATATGACGAAGGACTTGAATTACATCTTGGTAAAAAGGATAAGTATAATCACTTGCTTTCAAAGGTATATGTAGAGTTCCAAAAGATTCTTGACTGCAAAGACATTGAGATTACAGTTGGAAGTGAGTGGAAAAACTTTGACAATCTGGTAACCGCAAAGATTCAAAACGATGATGAGATTATAGAGATTGACAGAAGTAAAATAAAGGTTGAGTCCAATGTGGACACAAAGAAAACAGGTGACTACTCAGTAAAATATTCTTATGAAATTTTGCCGAGTATATGGGTAAGTAACAGTGCTAAGGTAAAGGTCACAGGAAACAAAGAGTCGTCACAGACTGAGAAAGAGAGCAACAG
>NZ_AZXX01000014.1:0-11782 GCF_000512995.1 Lachnoanaerobaculum sp. MSX33
TTGTATGCAGGTGCAAATATGGAGTATACAGACATTGAAGGAAATATCAGAATAATAGAAACTGAATCGGTACTGCTGGATATATATGATGAAGTTATAAAGCCATATATTTTAGGTGATTTACCTACCCTTGGCTCCTTTCAGATAACTGAAGGTAAAGAAACATTAGAACTGATAAAAAATTTTAATGATAATATGTTGCATGTAAAGATATGGAGTGCACATAAGAACAGGTATATAACGATTGCAGAGAACGAGGGATTGGAAGAATTTGAGGATATAAATAGTTTTGAAGAACTATGGAAATATATGAATAAACGAAATGACGAAAATATTTTATATATGAATGAGCTTGATATAGTTGGAAACGACAGAACAGGTCGGTCCGGAAGGTTTATATATGATTATGGAAATGGAGAAAGTAAAGAAATATCAGTGAGTGTGATTAGTTTATTTGAATTATTTAATTACAAGTACAAAGATTGGTCATAATGAGAGCTTTCAGGTTTTATGGGTGGTAATGTGACAATGGACATTGAAATTATGCAAAATCGGTTGTTTATGGAAAGAAGTGAAGAGTTTTTAAAAGAGTTTCCTCTGAAAAGAGATGATTATAAACAATGGATTTTTAAGGACTTGGAGGAACTTTTAGGAGAAAAAAACGCTAAATATATTGTGATTTCGCCACTCTATAGTAGTTTTATTACACAGTGGTCCTATATTAGTAATGGATGAAAACGGTGAAGTTGTTATGAAACCCATTCAATAAGTACATAGAATTATTATTTTAAATCAGAAAGACTGGGAATAATGAATGAATTACAAGAAGGTAAAAAAATGTAGATGATGAGATAATTAATCAGGGTAGTATTGAGCAATGAGGGTACATGATGTATTGAGGGATGTATATGAAATCAAGATATAAAATTTTCGTGATAATTATAGTTGGGATAATAGCTGTTTTTACATCATATATAACTTTGAATTTTAGGTGGCATTTAGTTTTAAGGGATAATAAAGTTATTGAATATAAGGCCGGATTAGTAGATAAAAATATAAGAAATTTGACTGTAAACATACCGGAAGGTACAACAGAAATTATGGAGGATGCTTTTTCGGGTTGTGAGTGTATAGAGAAAGTATATATTCCGGAAAGTGTAAAAATAATACATCGAAGGGCATTCATAGGCTGCGAAAATTTAAAAGAAATAAATCTGCCGGAAAGTTTAGAAAAAATAAACAGAGATGCATTTAATGGGTGCACAAGTTTGGAAGTAATAAGAATTCCTGAGAATGTAAAATATATCGGGGAATCAGCATTTAGCGGATGTACCACTTTAAAAGAAATATCATTGCCACAATCACTTAAAAAGATAAAAGAGATGACATTCTCTGAATGTAAAAACTTAAATAATATAGAGTTCCCACAAAATATTACAGATATTGAAATGGGTGCATTTATGGGATGCGAAAATTTGGAGGTCGTAAAATTTCCCGACACTTTAAGTAATATAGAAGGTTATGTGTTTTCCGGTTGTAAAGCTTTGAGAGAAGTGGATTTACCAAATAATTTAAAATATATAGATGATGCAACATTTAATGGATGCACAAGTCTCTCATCAATATACTTAAGTGATTCTGTTGAAGGACTTGGGTATAATGCTTTTGGAGAGTGTACTAAACTTAGCGAAATAAATATACCTGACAGTATCAGTCGGGTAGGAGCATATTGCTTTGAAGGTACAGAATGGTATAAAAAGCTACCTGTAGATTCAGTGGGATTAAAATATTATAAACATATATTATTTCAAGCAACTTACAATATGGAAGATGTTTTGGTTCCAACCGAGATTACTGTAATTGCAGGTGGTGCATTTATGGGACATGATGAATTAAAAAGAGTTACTTTATCAGACAGATTAAAGACTATAGGAGGATATGCATTTTCAGGGTGTAGTAACCTTTATAATATGGCAATACCGGAAACTGTGAGATATATCGGTTCATCAGCATTTTCCAATTGTAAAAGTTTGGAAAATATATCAATACCTGAAAATATCACTCATATATATGGCAACACTTTTGAAAATTGTGAGAAATTTCAATATATAGAACTGCCTCAGGAACTTGAATATATCGGTAAAGAAGCATTTAAAGGTTGTACCTTGATAAAAAACACTGTTATTCCAAAGAATGTAAAGCAAATAGATGATGGTGCATTTAGTATGTGTATAAACCTAGAAAATGTAGAGTTTGAGGGGGAACCGCTCTATATAGGAAATTCTTTTTATGACACAAAGTACTATAATAGCATAAAAGAGGATAAGTATAGTTGCAAATATATCGGGAATCATCTTATAGAACTTGTAGATAAAAAAAGAGGAAAGGTTATCATAAAAGACGGAACAATCAGTATAGCAAATAAAGCATTCTCTCAATCCAAGATAAGAGAAATAGTTTTTTCAAAAGAACTGAAAATGATTGGCGAGTCCGCTCTAGGTCATTGCTATAGATTAGAAGATGTGGAGTTTCCGGACGGGCTGATATATATTTCTAAGCTGTGCCTTATAGATTGCAGAAATTTAAAAAGAGTCTATATACCGAAGTCTGTGGACGACGTAGGAGAAAGTATACTCTTAGGCTCAGGTAATGTAAAAGAAGTCTTTGTTAGCAAAGAAATAGCGGAGAAGATTGATTTCTATAAAAATGTGAAAGTGAGATATATAGATTAGAAAGCGAATAAAAACATACCTTTATCAAAAGGAAGTGCTTTTGAAAAATTTGTTTTATTGCAAGGTAAATATGATACCGGGACAGGTTGGAGTAAGGTTGGTGATGAAACAGGATTTTACAGTGATGATAAGATCTATGATATATGGATTGAAGGTGAAGTTGAACAGCCTGCTATATCCACATCTTTTGGAGGGCGACAAAAGGTTTATCTATGCAAAGTAGAAGAGCTGCCGAAATTGAGAGATATAAAAGGGATTATGTGTCAAGCCTATAAAATCATAGAATGATATCCCGTTTATCCTGTGATAAGAGAGCTGATTATTTTATCAGACTTTGTATATCCGACAGGTTTTATAAATATTTATGATATGTCGGATGAACCGGTTTGGTAGAGAAATAAAGGGTGATTGCATTGAATTAAAAAACATACTAATCCCAAATAAGGTTGAACAAGTAGAATGGGGAACTTTTTCAGGTTGTATAAACTTAGAAGATGTAAAGTTTGAAGGGTGTCCTGAATATATAGGGTATGCATTTCAAGATACAAAATTCTACAATAATATTAGAGAGGATGAGTATGGCTGCAAATATGTGAGTGACCATCTGATAGAAGTGGTGGATAAAGAAGGGCAGGAGGTCATTATAAAAGAGGGGACAGTCAGCATAGCAAACCATGCTTTTTACCGTTCTAAAGTAAAAAATGTGGTATTTCCAAAAGAATTAAGAGTAATTGGTTCAATGGCTTTTGCTGAGTGTGAAAATTTGAAAACTATAGATCTTCCGGAAGGGGTATATGATATAGGATACCGATGCTTTTTTGATTGTAAAAACCTGGAAAAAGTTTATCTGACTAAGTCTATAGAAGTTGTCGGAAGCGAAATATTTTTAAATTGTAAAAAATTAAAAGAAGTTACTCTAAGTAAGATGATAGCTGACAGTATTGAATTTAATGAAAATGTTAAGTTGATATATAGAGTAGAGCTATAGAAGTTTTTAATATAGAGAAAACCTGGTGCATAATTTTGATTTAGATATATAAAGAGGAGCTGAATTAAAAGAGACAGCATTAGATTTGAATTGGAGGCATATGAATAGTAAAAAAGCTAAAGTTATCTTTATTGTATTTATAACACTGTTTATTATGTTATCAATATTAATGAATTTAAGAGGCCGGTTGGTAATAAAAAAAGGTGTTGTACTTAGATATAGAGTGGGAATAATAGAGAGAGTAAAAAAGAAAATAGATATAACAATACCTGAATATGTTACGGAAATCGGAAACCATGCTTTTGCAAATAATGATTTAATCGATAAAATAATTATACCTTCAGGGGTGAAAAAAATAGGTGAGTTTGCATTTATGAATTGTAGTAACTTAGAGGAAGTTGATATACATGGCTCTTTAGAAATAATAAATAAAGGGGCTTTTTATAAGTGCACAAGTTTAGATAGTATAAATTTACCTGATAAGCTGGAACAGATAGGTGATTATGCTTTCTTAAAATGTAAAAACTTAGACATAATAGAATTTCCATCTTCACTTAAAAGTATAGGTAAATTCAGCTTTTCAAATACTGCTTTAAAATCGGTTGAATTACCACAATCGGTAGAAGATATTAAAGACAGTACATTTTCGGAATGTAAAAACCTTGAGTACATGAATTTATCTTCATCTATAAAGAGAATAGGAAATAAGGCGTTTGAAGATTGTGAAGAGTTAAAAGTTGTAGATTTAACAGATAATTTGGAGCAGGTGGGAGATTATGCATTTTATAATTGTAAAAGTTTAGAAGGTATAGTATTTCCGGACTCACTTAAAAATATAGGTGAATTTAGTTTTTCAAGCACAAAGCTCAATGATGTAATTATGCCGGATTCTGTAACTCGGGTTGGTGCTTGTGCTTTTGAATATTGTGGAGAGTTGGAGAACATAAAGTTGTCTAAAAATCTTATAAATATAGGGGCAGAAACTTTGTGCGGTTGCTATTCATTAAAAGAAATAGATATACCTGAGGGAGTCACAGAAATAGGAAATAGTGCCATAAGCAAATGTCATAATTTGGAAATATTGAATATACCTGACAGTGTAGAAAAGTTTGGCTATAAATGCTTTTCAGAAACAAAGTGGATTGAAAATATACCTGTAAATGAAGACGGATTAAAAATTTATAGAGATATTTTATTAGAGGCAACAGATATACAGGAAAATCTGGTAATTAACCCAAATATAAACTTTATAGTCGGAGGTGTATTTCAAGACTTTGAAAAGCTGGAAAGTATTATCTTACCCAATAATATAAAGTGTATAGAAGAATATACTTTTCAAAATTGCATTAATCTTAAAAGTATAGAAATACCCTCCGGTGTGAATTGGATAGGGAGCTTGGCATTTGATAATTGTGAAAATTTATCTAAAATAGAGTTGTCAAAGGAATTGGAGTACATTGGAGAAAAAACATTTGGAGGCTGCAGTTCTCTAAAAAAAATAATAATTCCCAAGTACGTTAAACGAATAGAAGTGGGGGCTTTCGGGCATTGCATAAACTTAGAGGCTGTAAAATTTGAAGGAAATCCTGAGTATATAGGGAATTCGTTTTATGGCACAAAATATTATAAAGAGATTGAAGAAGATGAATATGGCTGTAAATATGTACAAAATCACATTGTAGGTTTTGTGGATAAAGGGAAAAAAGAGATTATTATAAAGGAAGGCACTGTTAGTATAGCTGATAATGTTTTTTCCGGTCTTCCTTTTGAAAAAGTGATTTTTCCTAAAGAATTAAAATATATTGGAGATTTTGCCTTTTCGTTTTGTAAAAACTTAAGAAGAGTTGAATTACCTAAGAATTTGATATACATAGGAGATTATGAATTTCAATTCTGCGACAAATTAGAATATATTTATATCCCTGAAAGTGTAAAGGAAATAGGAGAAATGTCCTTTGTAGGCTGTGACAGATTAAAGGAAGTTGTTATGACGAAGGAAGTTGCAGATAAATTATGGTATATCAGCGATAAGAAAGTAAGATATATAGATTAGAAAGCGAATAAAAACATATCTTTATCAAAAGGAAGTGCTTATGCAAAATTTGAGTAGTATTTTACCAATGTTACCGAATAAATAATGCACAGAAAGGGTGAAACAGTGAAATTATTAAGGAAAGGATATTTGAAAAAAAGGGTAATTATCGCCTTTATGTTTATAATTATTTTTACTGCCGCATTACAATATTGCGTAAGAAATATATTATTTGAACATATGGTTATATATAACAGTACTGTAAGAGGAATAAAAAGAGGTATTATAAATAAAGATGAGAGATCCAAAATACTAATTATTCCTGAAGGAGTTAAAAGTATAGGTACAAATGCTTTTATAGATAATACAGATATTGAAGAGGTGGTTTTGCCTGAATCACTGGTTAGTATAGAAGATTATGCTTTTGCGGGTTGTACCGGTTTGAAGAAAATTAAATTTCCACAAGGGCTAAAGAAAATAGGGCCTTTTTCATTTTTTGGATGTGAGAGTTTAGAAGATATAGTATTTCCGGATTCCTTGGAATATTTAATCGGGGGAAGCTTTGCAGGTTGCGTAAACTTAAAAAAAGTTGATTTTTCAGAATCAAAAACATATATAGGTTTAATGACTTTTAAAAATTGTACTTCACTAAAAGAGGTACAATTAGCAGAAAACTTAAAGGAAATACAGGATGAAGCTTTTTATAATTGTACAAGTCTTGAAAAGATTTATATACCTTTTAATACTCAAAATATAGGAAGTCGAGCCTTTATGGATTGTAAAAACTTGAAAGAAGTTGTCTTAAACAGAGAAGATATTTTGTTGGGGGCGGGAGCTTTTATAAATACTTTATGGTTATCAAAACTTCCGACAGATGACGGATATAAATATTTTTCAAATATTTTAATGAAGTATGAAGGAAATGAGAAGAAGGTAACAGTTAAAAACGGGATTAAAAGTATAGCAGGAGGAGCTTTTTTTGACTCGCCTACACTTGAGGAAGTTGTTCTTCCGGAAAGCTTAACAGTTATAGGGGGATCTGCATTCAGTTGTTGCCAAAAGCTGTCATATATAGATATACCGGACAATGTTGAGTTAATGGGAAAAAAAGTATTTGAAGCATGTGATTCTCTTGAAAGAATAGTATTACCGGATAGACTAAGGTCATTACCACAGTATAGTTTTCATCAATGTAAAAATTTAAAGGAAGTGATATTGGGATAAGACTTAAAAGATATTTTAGATAATTCATTTGCTGAATGCGAAAATTTAAAGTCGATTAATTTAAATGATAAAACAAGATATATAGGTGAGGTAGCTTTTGAGGGCTGTAAAAAATTGACTGATATAGGTGATTCTTCCGGTGTAAGTGTTGTCGGTTATAATGCATTAGATGATACCCCTTGGTACAGCAGTCAAGAAGAAGTGGATGGATGTAAATATGTAGGCAATGTACTTATAGAATGCTTAGATAAGAAAAAGACCGATATAAAACTTAAAGAGGGTACGACTATGATAGGAGATTTGGCATTTGAAGGTACAAAAATTTACAGTTTAGATTTTGCAAAGGGAATTAAAATAATTGGATATAGGGCATTTGAAAATTGTAGTAATTTATCCTTTGCTGTTATACCTGACGGTGTGGAATATTTGGGGTATGATGTGTTCTCTTCTTGTAAAAATTTAAGAGAAATTTATGTTCCTGAAAGTGTAGAGCGAGTTCAAGTAGAGGTATTTGGTAACGGCATATTTGATAATTATAAAAATATAGCCGTACCAAATCATTTGAGTGGAATGTTTATTTATAACGGAAAAGCAAGGATAAAATACTACTAGAATTATAATAAAGGTTATACGAAAATGTATAGAACCGTATCTAAAGAAAGCATACGAGGAAGAAGATTACATGTGGATATGTAGTATGAAATGTCTTGTAAAGGATATTGTAATTAAGCAAAGTGATTTTATAAATAGAGATTTGTTCAGATTATTTGAGTATAGCGATTTTTAGATATTAATTATTAACGAATAATTGTGATCAAAATGCAAGAAGATGGATTCAAGCAGGTGGAATAGCATTGGAAACCGGAGGGCATGTGGCTCCAAATTTGATATATGATTATAATGTTAGACAGATGAACATTGGAAGAAAAGTTAAGTATATAAATGGACAATATGGTGATTTATATGATATTTGGAATGTATTACATCCACAGCATTATTTTGTTACAGAAAATAAAAACTGTATTACATCGAATTAAGGGGACAGTATGAAAAGAATAAATTTAAAAAAGATAGTGGTATGTTTTTTAGCTTTTATGTGTATATTTTTGGGATATAAAAAATATAACGGCTATAAAATAATTCTAAATACCTCTAATCAACCACCAATAATATTTGCAGCTGATTTTAATAGTGGAGATAAAGGAACTTTTAAATATAATGTAAAGACGAGTAAAGCTGAAAAGATTTCTGATTATATATTTCATGAATTATCGTATAGTGAGGATTATGAAAAGATTATAGGTGTGATATGGGAGGATAGATTTCAGGGAATAGCTGAGTTGGATATGAAAAATTATGTATTTAGGCCTATTGTAGATTTAGAAGAACTAAATAAATGTGCCAAAAGTATAGGATTAGATGAAATCAAATATCACATGCATGGGGTAACTGATATCCATATGCCTAAATTTTATAAAGGTGGATATACTTTTTTTTGGAAAGATAGTAGAGATGTGATTTGCTATTTTTATAAAGAAAACGATGTTCAGGAAATGGAGGTGTTATATAAAACCGATCATGGAAATTATAGTTACTTTATTAAAGAAGGAAATGATAAAGATTTATTATTTGTA
Organism: Lachnoanaerobaculum sp. MSX33; assembly: GCF_000512995.1. Classification (NCBI taxonomy): domain Bacteria; kingdom Bacillati; phylum Bacillota; class Clostridia; order Lachnospirales; family Lachnospiraceae; genus Lachnoanaerobaculum; species Lachnoanaerobaculum sp. MSX33. Next base: position 8,611 of record NZ_AZXX01000014.1, read on the forward strand.
GAATCACGCCATGAAATTTATAACCAAAAGATTGAAAGAAGAAACATAAATAAAAACAATTTAGAAACATTAGGAGATGAAGAATTATTAATTACTTCAAGAAAGAATTTTAGCAATTCAACCGGAAACATGGATGTATCTAATGATACAAATAGGATTGTATATTATCAAAAACCTAATATATCTATTTATGATATAGATAAAAATAGTAAGATAAATATAAATAGTCAATACTTATTTTGGCAGGATATGGTATATATAAAGTTTTCACAGAATGAGAGGTATGTATTTTATGCAGTAGGAAACATTCCGTTTTTCTGGGCTGATGGGTATAGATTAATTTTTTACATAGTAGATAGCAAGACGGGAAATAAAATCCAATTGGATAAGTGGAAAAATGGAGACACATTTTATGGAATTGATTGGTAGTTGGTAATGTGTAAGATAAAGAGAAGAAATAGCCTATAAATATGATATCACAGGTAGGCTTGGCTTAAGTTACTCAAAATCAGGAAAAGCAAGAAGCTACAGCTATGACGGGCTTGGAAACAGGATAGGTTTTAAAGAATATGAAAAACAGATAGGCTATGGAGAAGATGGGCTTAAGACCATCTTGAAAGAAAATTTGTCGGAATTGACACCGTCATATGAAGAGAACTATATCCTTGACAGAACAAGGGCATATCACAATCCAAATTCTAATAATTTCTGCCAAAGCAATGTTTGGCATAGGGAGATTAAATGTTTATGATAAGCTTTACAATAAATGGTTCATGTATAACAAATGGAACGACAACAGAAATATGGAAAATGTTTGACAAGTTATCTTTCATGAAATCATTAAAAGGTAAAAAATTTCAAATGATATTACAAGGAAAAAAAAGTGGATTTAAGCATATTGGTTTGTGCTATTTAAAAGGTAGCATAGAAGAACAAGATAATGTATGTAAGATAGAATATACAATATTTCCGGAAATTATATGTATAATTTTATTTATACTTTACATTTCTATTTTTGTATACAAATTATATGTAGATATAGTGAGAGGAGCTAGTGGCTCTTTAAGTTGTGGAGTAATAATTAGTGTTATACTTACGATCTTACCGGCAATTTTAATTGTACTTGAGAGCAGAAGTCAGCAAAATGTATGTAAAGAAAGGCTACAATATTTGTTATCAGAAGGAAAGACGATAATACTGCTATAGGTCAAGTATGAAGACTTAAAAGAGTCTTATAAGGATATGTCAAAGGACTTTAAAAGACTGCTTCCAATGATGCATGGTGCCCTGCCTGTCATGGCAGGGGTACCGGGTGAAAGAGAGAAACTTATGCTGAAACTTAGATGAAGAACTGAAAGATAAGTTTAAAAAACATATAAATTCAGCCGGTAAAAGGGCAAATGCTTTACAGAATAGGAGAAATTTATGCCGGATATATTAACTTTATTATTAATATCTTTTGCATCGTATTTATTACTTTTTTGAGGTTGTTGGAGTATAGATAAAACAGATATAGAAAAACATAAGAAAAAAATAAAGCTTAATAAGTATACAAACATAATATTTTTTTTATGGCCAAGGAATGAAAAAGTATATTGGTTAGTATATATACTTATAATTAGTGAAAGTATAGTATTTATATTATTGTGGATATCATATATAACTAATACTGAGTATATTTTCAAAATATTATTCAAAATGTATATATACATTTATTTACTAGGAGGACTGATTCTTGTAATAAAGGTTTTAAAGAAAAGAGTGAAGAATTTTATAAGTGGTGAGAGCAGATAAACCCAATTAAAATTCGGTAAAGTACTGTATAGATATATGAGGAATATCTATAAATATAACAAAAGATAACTACTAAGTGGACTTTGCAGTTTAAAGGAAGGTGTAAAGCTTGCGAAGTATGCCTATGGTATTTAGGAAAGTTGGGTATGCAGATGTGATAAAAGAGTAAATCCATAATAGCAAAAACTGTATAACCGTAGATTAAGAGGTATAGTGTATGAAAAAATAGCAATATCAATACTTATATTTTTAATATTTCTTGGTAGTATATGGTTCCTGTATAAAAGATATATTGATTATCATATGATACAAACAGTAGAAAAACAACCTGATATAGTATTTTCTGCGGAATTTCACAGTGGAGATAAGGGAACATATAAATATAGTATTGGAAAGAAAGACCTTGAAAAAATTTCAGAGGATATTTTGCAAGAACTGTCATATAGTGAGAATTATGAAACTATTATTGCTGTAAAATGGGAGGATGACTTTCAAGGCTTGGTAGAACTTAATATGAAAGATTATACATATAATCCTATTATAGATTTGGAAACTTTAAATAACTGTGCCAAAGATATAGGCTTGGATGAGATTAAATATAGGTCCTTTGATACAGCTAATATACATATGCCAAAATACTTTAAGGACGGGTATACTTTTTTTTGGGGAGATTGGAGAGATGAACTTTGCTATCTTGTTAAAGAAGATGGTGTTTGGAATATGTATATATTATACAGTTCTGACGGTAGGAATTATTGTTATTTTATTGAAAGTAGAGATTCGGAAGATTTATTGTTTGTTGAATCAGAAAAAAGCATTTCAAAATATAAAATTGAATGCACTGGTTACAAAAAATGTACAGTTGTTGATGAAGAGAATATATTGCCTACCGAGAACGTGGGAGTACTTGATTTCGATGGAAATATAGATATGAATAATAAGAATCAAATAGTCTATTATGATGCTCCGGTAATATACATATATGACTGTAATATGAAGGAAAAGATGCACGTTGTTAATCAAAATCTGTTTTGGAAGGAACTTTTAGATATGAAGTTTTCGCAGGATGAGAAGTATGTATTATATACGGTAGGAGATATTCCATTTTTTTGGTCAAGCGGATATAGAATGAGTTTTTTTATAGTTGATTTAAATACAGGAAATAAAATAAGAACAGTTAAGTGGAAAAATGGAGACAGATTTTACGGAATTGATTGGTAGGTATGGATGATACAACAGCACTTGACAGCTATATTTTTTATGATGAAAAAAATTGCAAAGCAAGCTGCCGATGAAGGAGGTAGGATATCAAATTATTGGGGAACTAGGGTAAATTTAATATCTGTAGACAGTAAGACCTGTAAATCCTTTGGAGATT
>NZ_AZXX01000015.1:0-3023 GCF_000512995.1 Lachnoanaerobaculum sp. MSX33
GTGATGTTTACAAGAAAAGATTATATGAATGCAGCAGAGTATTATATGCAGAAAAAATATGGAGAAAAGTTTGAAAGTGAGTATATATATGAAGGTAGCGTGTACGTTCACCCAAAGTCAAATCCCTACTGGCATGTAGTAGTAGATGTTGAAACTAAGGATGGAATGACTTATTTCCATGACAATTATGTAGGGTATCTTAAGAAGGAAGAACTTGAGAAATATATATATGAGCTTGTAAAACCTATATATGGGGAGTGTAAGGTGTATACACATCCATATGGTTTTCCGGATGATGATAGTTTTTTAAGAGATACAGATATATTTATGTATGCTAAAAAATCAAACTTTATTATTCGTATATTTGTATGCAGTAATAGAGTGGATGAAGAGAAAAAGCTTGTTGATATATGTAATATTCTGTCAAATAAAAAAATATGTGGAGGTAGATTGGTTGTAACATACTTGAAAGAAGAGGATTTACAATATTTGGAAGAAATATATTTAGATAGATTATTCAATTCTGAAAAGTTTTACAAAAGTTTGACCGTAGTATACGATAGAAAAAAACATTCATATGATGGAGAAATATACGTAACGGAAGGAGATGAAGAGTATGGGAAATAATATAATATCAGAAAATGAATTACAAGAAAAAATATTATATGATATTATACAGTATCTGCCACTAAGTAAGATGGAAATAGATAAGAATTTAGACATAAATTCGATAATTAAAATTATTGAACAAGAGGCAGATGGATTAGAAGAAGGCTACCAAAATGCCATAGCAGAAAATCTTCCTGCGGTAAAGGCAATCCTAAAAGATAGACCTGAACTTGGTAAAGCCAAAATCTCCAATATGAGTTGGAAAGATAATGATGGAGATGGGAAGCCTGACTATTCTGTATATAGTATGCAAGCCTGCACATTTGAGTTGGATGATCATATATATGTATCTTTCAGAGGGACACCAAAAGGAGCTTGGTTGGATAACGGACAAGCATATGGCAGAGATTCAGATATATGGGATACAATGTCAACTATAGTGTCAACTACAAGAGATATGTTAGAAATTACATGTCCGGTAGTCTATACGCCACCAATACCAAATAATCCAATAAAAGAGAAGGTGAAAAAATTTACAAGTGATATTGAAAACAAAATTGAGAAAAGTGTAGTAAATTCATTGAAAAGTATTATCGGTAAAGAAGAAGATATCTTTGATTATATGTCAAAGGACCAAGAACTTGCAGTTAAATACGGAAATGATATAAGAAAACCAAGGGATGGAAGTCAAAGCATTTTCGATAAGGAAAAGAAAGTATACGTAACCGGGCATTCAAAAGGAGGGAATGCAGCAATGGTATTTACTTTATTTAACAGTGATAAGGTAGACAGATGTATAAGTGCTTGTGGTCAGGGCTTTTCTCCGGAATTTATAACTATGGTTAAGGAAATGTTAGGTGAGGACGTTTTGAATGAAGTTGGAAGTAAGACATATGGTTATGGAGGGGATAATGATTATGTAAACATTTGGGGTGTGCATTTCATGCCGCCGGAAAACAGATTATATTATATTCCATATATACCACATGAAAAGATATCTGACATTATATATAATCATTATCCTATCGGTATGATTGATGAAGAGACAGGAAAGCCTGGAGAACTGACGGTAAGAGGACCGGTAGGAAATTTTCTTAATGCATTTAATGAAGAATGGATGGATATGGATATAGAGGACAGGAGAAGCGTTGGAGTTACAATTATGTGGTTTGCACAACGTTTTCATGCTAAAAGCGGCCCGGATAGTGGAAATGATTCATTTCGTGAAGAGATAGATGCAATTGTTAATATGCCAAGGGGATTTTCACTTATTATACCGAGACTTATAAAGCTATTGGGTAGGAAAGAAGGCAAAGATCTTATAAGATATTTGGATAGTGAATTCAAACAAAAGAATGCTGTTGTTGAGGACCTAAATGCATTATATGACATGGATGAAGAGTTAGCAGATAGGATATCTGGTATAAATGATATATTAAAAGATCCTATAAAAGATATAGAAAACCTTCTTAGAGAAAGTATTAGCAAAATGGTGGAAGGACAACAAATGCTTATTGATGCGTATTTTGAAATGGAAATGGCGATGTACAATCCATCGAAATTCGAAGTATACGGAACAGCTGACCTGGGTACAGTAGCAATAAACTATTCAAAGACAAGGGAATTAGTAAGTATGCTGGATGCAGCCAATGATTTGGTTGAGAGAAGGCTTGTGCCTGAAATGGAGGATATATCAGATAGGCTAAAAAGTATTAGTTTTGTAAATGTAAATACAAGAGACTGGGATGATATACTCAGATCTATAAAGAAGGCGAATGATAAAAGGAAGAGGCTTAAAGAAAGAATTATAGGCTACTACAATACTTGTGAAAGTATGGAATCAAAGTTTGTATCAAGTATGAACGGAGTGAATTGATATGTCATGTAGATGTGAGGATATAAGATGTGCTGAGAGGGAAAGAGAAGTTTTAGAAGATATTTTTGATAGAATCTGTGATAGTGAAATTTATTATAATGAACTTAAGAATAGTTGTATAGAGATTATAAGTACCATGGTCTTATCAATATATTTGCAAAATAATGAATTTGAAATGATGAAAACAAGGGTGGAAAACAGGATAATAAAACAAGAGGATGAGATTAGAAATTATAAGAACTATATAAATGATAAAATATCATCGCTTGAGGCAAAGATATCAAGAATGAGAAGAGAAGATGAACGGTTTCATGCACATGATGATGATTAAGTGAATAAATTTTGCACCATAAAGTTTTGTACAAAAAATATAACTATATATAAAATATTACAAAAAGTTGAAGTAATTATTTGTTATGTCTTTGCAAATATAAAAAAAATAATAAAAAAATTGAAGTATACCGTATGTATTATTGAAATTATACAAATCAAGTAGTATAATACAATTGTTCTTAAAAAAAAACAAGGAGGACACTTA
>NZ_AZXX01000016.1:0-750 GCF_000512995.1 Lachnoanaerobaculum sp. MSX33
ACCCTGCTCAAGATAATTTACCACTACATTTCCGGCATTCTTTCTCTTATAGAAATAAGTTACTTCCTGCACTCCGGTAGTAAATGTACCTGTTGCATTTGCAGGATTTGCTGTAAGCTCATAGTTTGCTATATCATTTTCCCTGCTCTGCGTTGTATATGGCAGACCGAGTTTTCTTGTTCCGTCAAGTTCTTCCTGTGAAGGTGAAGTTGCACCTGCCGGTGTATAAAGCTCTGTTGTCTGTCCTACTTCATAGTGATGTACTATAACGCTTCCTGCATTCTTTCTCTTGTAGTAATAAGTTACAGTCTGCTCTCCGCTTTGAAAAGTTCCCATTGCATTTGTAGGCGCAGGAGTAACAAGCTCATAATTGCTGAGATCTGCAGACTTTTCCGTTGTCACATATGGAAGTCCAAGCTTCCCGCTTCCGTCAAGCTCTTCAGCTTGTGGTGAAGTTTTTCCTGCCGGTGTGTAAAGCTCTGTTGTTCCTCCAACTTCATAGTGATGTACTGTGACTTTTCCCGCATTCTTTCGTCTGTAGTAGTATGTAACTTCCTGTACTCCTGTAGTGAAATTACCACTTGCATTTGTAGCTGCAGGAGTTGTCAGCTCAAAGTTTGCTATATCGTTTTCTCTGCTTGCAGTTGTATAAGGAAGGCCAAGCTTTCCGCTTCCGTCAAGTTCTTCAGCTTGTGGTGAAGTTTTTCCTGCCGGTGTGTAAAGCTCTGTTGTCTGCCCTGTTTCATAGTG
>NZ_AZXX01000017.1:0-1386 GCF_000512995.1 Lachnoanaerobaculum sp. MSX33
GGTGAATGGTATGGAACAGCTACATGGAGCAGATACAAGCTTCAAAGAGGTTCAAATATAGTTAAGGTTACTATAAAGGACGGAAAAATCGAGAAGGTAGATTCGGTAGTATATACAGATGATGATAAGATAGCGGGAAGCTATGAAAGAAAGAGAGATTATCTTCTTGAGAAATTTAAGGGACTTGAAAATGTTGAAGGAATCAAAAAGCAGCTGAGTGAAAGAAAGGGCGAGATTTTTGATGCAGTCAGCGGAGCAACAGAAACAGCACAGGGACATGTAAGTGCGGTTGAGAATGCCCTTGAGAGATCAAAGAAGTTTAAAAAAGATCAAAAGGTTCAAAAGATTGACTATATTGAGTTTAAAACAAGACCTGACAGTGTTGCAACAGGTCAGAGCCTTGATCTGTCAAAAACAGTGCTTAAGCTTCATTTAAAGGGTGGAGAGGTAAAAGAGATAACACCTGCGGAGTTTGCAGAGTATGGAATAGTTACCGATCCTCTACATGGAAGTGCATTGCCGTCATTACTTGAGTTTGTACATGTACATTTTAAGAATGCAGATTCACTGATAGATATACAAAGTGAGATTCAGGTAAGAAAGAAGCTTGGAAAAAAATATCCTGATAAGATAAAGATATCCTATGAGAGCGGAGAAACAAAGGATATTACATTAACAAAGGATGAGTATCGCTATACAGTTGAGGCTAAGGGAAAGATAAAAGAAATGACAATCTACTCCGGAGAAGAGGAGCTTGGAAAGGCAAAGTATGACAGAGATCTTTCACAGTGGCGCTTCAATATGAAAGAGATAGCCCATCCGGGATATGATGCATGGGGATATGATGTATATGCGGTAATAGTTGATGTATCAAAGGATACCTCGGAGATAGCATCATTTGCTCTTGAGACAAAGCTTATAAAGAAGAACTACTATGTAGGAGACAGCCTTGAAATCGGAGGACTTGAGATAAATGCCGTTACACAGAACGGAAACAATAAGGCATTTGTAGGTTGGGAAGCATGTAAGACAGGAGGATTCACCTCAGATCCGGATAACGGATATGTATTTACAAGTGCTGATATAGGTGAGAAGACCATCACTATTAGAAAGAGCATAGGTGGACAAACTGTAGAAAAGACATTTACAGTAAATGTATCCGATCCAAAGAAGCAGGCACCTGCAAAGATTGAACTTTACGCCGGCGAGAAGAAGCTTACAACAGTCAATGTAGACTTTAATAAGTTTAGAGAGGCGCAGGGGTATTTAAAGATATTTAATGTTGAGATACCTAAAGAGTATGAAAAGTGGACTAAGGATACCTTCACTGTAAAAGCATACAATGAGGACGGAGTATTACTTGAGAGCAAGGTAGGAAAGAAATAC
>NZ_AZXX01000018.1:0-35690 GCF_000512995.1 Lachnoanaerobaculum sp. MSX33
ATCTGTAAGAGCATTTTCACTCTCGCCCGGCTTGTTTTCAGGTGTCTTAGGCTTTTCACTCTCACCCGGCTTACTCTCTTCCTTATTTTCAGGTGCCTTAGGCTTTTCACTCTCGCTTGGCTTACTCTCTTCCTTATTTTCAGGTGCCTTAGGCTTTTCACTCTCGCCTGGCTTACTCTCTTCCCTGTTTTCAGGTACTTTCGGCTTTTCGCTCGGCTTACTCTCTTCCTTATTTTCAGGTGTTTTCGGCTTTTCATTTGGATTGCTTGACTGCCCCGCTCCTCCTGATGATCCGCCCGAACCGCTTCCACCATGGCTTCGTCTTTGTCCTGATGATTTTTCTCTCCTTGACTTGGAATCTTTTGATGTATCGGTAGAAGCATTGGAACCCCCTCCGTTAGTTCCGGAATTACTTGTTGAGAACCCCTTTCCTGCAACATACTGTACTTTCCCTGAATCATCAGTCCATTGACCGTTTTCATTAATTTTAAATCCGTCAGGTGTGGTCTTACCGACAACCATTCCGCCACCATCTTTTCCCGGTGTAGGATCAAAATAATAGCAGTATCCGTCTACCCACTGCCATCCGGTAAGCATCCCTCCGCCTGTTGCAGGATCAGGATTGAAAAAATACCATTTGCCTTCCGGATTTTTATACCATCCGGTATGCATATGTCCCGATACCCCATCCTTGTCAGAGTCAAAATAATAATCTACTCCATTTATATTTTGCCATCCGGTCTTCATATCTCCTGTTTCAGGATCAAGATAATACCATCCTGAAGAAGTTTCAACCCAGCCCTTATGAACTTCATTCTTTTCATTATAAAATTTCCAGGTATCACCTGATAATTCCCACTTCCCCTTTGTAACAGCCCCTTGGCTTGGAAATGTATTCATGAATGCTAATGTAGAAGCAAACATCAATGTAGCTATTCTATTGAATGTTCTTTTCACAAAATAAGTACCCCCTCTAGTATAAGTGTAGTAACATCTAATATTATATGGAATGAAAAATAATCTTAGTAAACTATACTTTTAATTCCTCCTTTCTAAAGACAATCAATTTAATATTCGCTTCCAAATTATTTTCTGTAAATTTATACATTGATGATAATTGCTTTAATTAGTAAGCATCACCTAACTCAAAGATGTAAAAAAAAGAGTTTTCAAACCCTTAGTACATACTTATTTAGCATTTTTCTTATATTTTCAGATAATAATAAATGAGAATATACATTGATATGTGTGTTTTTGTGTATTTTTCATCCATCATGCTTATTATTCTATCATAGTGAATATAAATAATAAAGGAATTTTGTGTTTTCTTATGAATACATGCAATTTTTCTACATCAATATAAATTTTGTAATATCCTAAAATAACTTTGTTCAAGTTTTTAACAAAGTGATGAAAATTACATTCAATATTTTTGTTGCATAATTATTATTAAAACATAATATCTATAAATTTCAGTTTCATTTATTTCTCTAAATAATGCAGTATATATAGATATACTGTGGTATAATGTATTTTTAAAATTACTATTAAGATTTAAGTTTAGGATAGAGGTAATAAAATGGCTTTTGACGGCATAGTAATATCAAATTTATCATATGAATTGAATACAAAGCTTGTAGGCGGCAGAATTTCAAAAATTTCCATGCCGGAAGAAAACGAGCTTATTTTTACAGTTAAAAATAATGCAAAAACTTATAGACTTTTGGTATCTGCAAGCGCTTCACTTCCACTTGTATACCTTACGGATGTAAATAAACCTGCTCCCAAAGTTGCTCCGGCATTTTTAATGCTTCTTAGAAAATACATAGGAACGGCAAAAATAATCGATATATCTCAAATGGATCTTGAGAGAATATTATGTTTTGAACTTGAGCATTTAAACGAACTTGGCGATATCAGCCATAAAAGAATGTATGTGGAAATAATGGGCAAACATTCAAATATAATATTTACAGATGAAAATAATAAAATAATTGATTCAATAAAAAGAATTTCCGCAAATATGAGTTCACTTAGAGAGGTTTTGCCCGGGAGACAGTACTTTCTTCCGGATGAATTAAAGAAAAAAGATTTACTTACAGTCACTTTGGAGGAGTTCGTAGATATATTAAAGTTAAAGGAGTATGCTCTTTCAAAGTCTATATATATGAATTTTGCCGGTATAAGCCCGCTTATTGCAGAAGAAATGCTTATTCGTGCATCACTTTCTTCTCAAGCCCCCTCCACATCACTTAATGAACTTGAATATACACATCTGTTTCATACAATTAAAAATTTATTGGAAGATATTTCCTTGCATAATTTCTCTCCCAATATTATATATCGTGGCGAAGAGGCATTTGAATTTTCTTCTATAAATCTTTTTTCTTATGAAAATGAAGAATATAAAAAAGTTTTTTTTGACTCTGTAAGTGAAATGCTTTACAATTTCTACTCTTCCAGAGAAGCCTTTGTACTTAACAGGCAAAAGAGCTCCGATTTGCGACGTATCGTAAATACCGCACTTGAAAGAGCAAGTAAAAAGTATGATTTACAGGAAAAACAGCTTCAAGATGCAGATAAAAAGGATATCTACAGAGTATATGGAGACCTTTTAAATACTTACGGATACAGCCTTAAAGGAGGAGAGAGCTCCTTTACAACAGAGAATTTCTATGATGATAATAAAGAAATCACTATTCCGCTTGATAAGAACAAATCGGCAAAGGAAAATGCAAAGAAATACTATGATAAGTATGCAAAGCTTAGCAGGACTACAAAGGCGCTCAGCGAAGAGATTTTAAATACAAAAAATGATATTGAGCATCTTCTCTCCATACAGACCGCACTTGAAGTTTCAAGTGATGATGAGAGTCTTTCACAGATTCGTCAGGAACTTGTAGACTTCGGTTATATAAAAAAGCATTCTTCCGGTAAACAAAAAAAGAGTACATCTCATCCATATCACTATATTTCAACTGACGGTTATGATATATATGTTGGTAAAAATAATTATCAGAATGAAGAGCTTACCTTTAAAGTAGCTACCGGAAATGACTGGTGGTTTCATGCCAAAGGAATACCCGGTTCACATGTAATTTTAAAGTCAAACAATGAAGAGGAACTTCCTGACAGAGCTTATGAAGAAGCCGCCGCACTTGCCGCTTTTTATTCAAAGGCAAAAGATGCGGATAAAGTGGAAGTAGACTATATTCAAAAGAAAAACATAAAAAAAGTTGCAGGTGCCGCTCCCGGCTTTGTGATTTACCATTCCAACTGGTCAATGGTAGCCACACCGAAGGCGGATCTACACCAAAAATAATTTTTAAGGGCTTTGTTCACTGTTACAACCACTCTTTGTGATAGTGAATATAAGCCTTTTTTACTGCTGTTACAAGTATCATATATGCAAGTACACATGGCAAAAGAAATAAAAAGAATGATAAAGGCAATGATGAAAATCCCAGTACTTTACCAAGCAGTGTAAACGGAATAATTGTAATAAAAATTATTCCGAAGAAGTTCAGTAATGTAAGCTGTGCGGAGGCACGACTTTGTATAAACGGCAGCTTCACAGTACGAATCATATGTATAACCAATGACTGGCTCCACATCGACTCTACAAACCATCCTGCCTGAAACATTGCCACATAAGAAGCTCTTATCATATTAAGCTCATCACCGGTAAAATGGCTTGCAAGATTATTATACGTTACTCCATGGCTTACAAAATGCGGACAGAAAACAAAATACATAAATGCAAATGTTGCAAAGTCAAAGATTGAGCTTGTAGGCCCTATCCATACCATAAATTTGCCTATACTTGAAGCGTCCCATTTTTTCGGCAATTTAATAAACTCTTCATCAACATTATCCCACGGTATAGCGCTGCAACATGAGTCATAAATCAGATTCAACAAAATAAGATGCATACTCTCCATAGGTAGGAAAGGCAAAAGTGCGGAAGCTCCAAGCACCGAGAACATATTTCCGAAGTTTGATGAAGCCGTCATCTTAATGTACTTTATCATATTTGCAAATGTCTTTCGCCCTTCTATGATTCCGGACTCCAAAACCATAAGATCCTTTTCAAGAAGTATGATATCTGCAGACTCCTTGGCAACATCCACAGCCGTATCAACAGATATACCTATATCAGCCACTTTCATAGCAGCCGCGTCATTTATGCCGTCACCCATAAATCCTACTGTATGTCCGTTTTCTCTAAGCACCGATACTACTCTTGATTTCTGGCTTGGAGTAAGCTTGGCAAATACATCTGTTATCTCCGCCGTTTGTTTAAGCTCTTCATCGTCCATCTTTTCAATATCACTGCCAAGCAGCATATTCCTTACTTCAAGACCGACCTGTTTACATATAGTCTTTGTGACTTTTTCATTATCACCTGTCAGAATCTTTGTTCTTACACCATGCTCTTTCAGTGCTTTTATTGCGTTTGCGGCCGATTCCTTCGGCGGATCAAGGAATGCCAGATAGCCCATAAGAATCATTTCAGATTCATCTTCAACATTACAACTTTGCTTTTCTATATCTTTTCTGGCAATTGCAAGTACTCTAAATCCTTTTTCATTAAGTGTATCGGCAGTTTCCAGAATTCTTTGTCTAAAGTCATTTGTTATAGGCTGAACGTTTCCGTTGTATTCCGCAAAAGAACATATTGAAAGCATTTCTTCAAATGCTCCCTTTGTAACCATTTTTATAGTACCTGCATTATTTTGTACTACTGTAGTTAATCTTCTTCTATTGAAGTCAAAAGGTATCTCATCAATCTTTTTATAATTTTCCGACAAATCAAGAAGTTGTGAGTCGTTTGCCTCTTCTTCCTCAGTCCTTTGAATTATGGCAAGGTCCATAAGATTCTTATAACCTGTCTGAAAATAGCTGTTAAGATATCCGTATCTGAGTACTCTTGAATCCTCATCTCCCTTTATGTTCAAATGATACTCAAGAACTACTCTGTCCTGAGTCAAAGTACCTGTTTTGTCTGTACATAGAATATCCATGGCTCCGAAGTTTTGTATAGAGTTCAGATTCTTTACAATAGTCTTCTTTTTACTCATTGAGACTGCACCTTTTGCAAGGCAACTTGTCACAATCATAGGAAGCATTTCAGGTGTCAATCCTACTGCAACCGATATTGCAAATAAAAATGCCGATATCCAGTTGCCCTTTGTTACTCCGTTGATAACAAAGACTAATGGTACCATTACAAGCATAAACCTGATAAGTACCCATGAAACCGCATTAACTCCCTTTGTAAAGTTTGTTTCCACAGACTCACCGGATATTGCCAAAGTCATTGAGCCGAAAAGCGTATTGTCTCCTACCGCTATAACAACTGCAGCTGCACTTCCCGATATAACACTGCTTCCCATAAAAGCTATATTTGTATATTCCGTGATATTGTCCTTCTTTTCACAGACCGTGGCAAGTTTTTCTATCGGTTCACTCTCACCGCTTAAGCTTGATTGACTGACAAAAAGGTCCTTTGCTTCTATTATCCTTACATCGGCAGGAATCATATCTCCTGCCGAAAGGTAAACTATATCACCTACTACAGCTTCATCCAAAGGAATTTCTATATGATTTTTATTCTTTCTTGTCACGGTACATGTGGTTTTAATCATGGCAAGCAGCTTCTCTGCGGCATCACCGCTTCTGCCCTCTTGAATAAACCTGAGTACACCCGACACAAATACCATTGTTAAAATAATAATTACGGTAATAGGATTAAAATCCTTTTTTGTATTTCCGAACATATGCAGTATCGGAAATACAATATCCGTTACTGTAGATACAACAGCTAAACAAACAAGTACGATTGTAAAAGGATTTATAAAAGCTTCCTCCAGCTTTTTGGCAAGTGACTTTTTCTTTTCCTTTTTTACCTTATTTGCTCCATACTTCTCCCTGTTTTTTTGAACAGCTTCTTCACTGAGTCCTTCTAAATCCGTACCAAGGTAGGATTTTATATCCTCAAGCGAGTTGGTTGCCATGTAATCTATATTTTTATTCATCTTACATCCCCTTGATACTCTCCGATATCCTGTCTCTAAGCATCAGTGCATCCACCGCCTGCTTAGGATCCTTATTTTCAAAAAGTACGGCATTTACCTCATCAACAATAGGCATACAGATATTATATTTATCTGCCAAAGCCTTGGCAGCTTTTGCGGAATATACACCTTCCACCACCATTGCCACTTCTTTCATAGCCTCATCCATGGTCTTTCCCTGTCCCATAAGCATACCGGCCTTTCTGTTTCTGCTGTGCTTACTTGCACAGGTAACTATCAGATCACCGATACCTGACAATCCGTAGAATGTCTCTATTCTGGCTCCCATAGCTGTACCGAGTCTGCTTATTTCAACAATTCCTCTGGTAATAAGAGCAGCCTTGGCATTGTCACCATAGCCAAGTCCGTCTGAGATACCTGCCGCCAATGCTATGACATTTTTTAGAGAACCGCCAAGCTCAATACCAAGCATATCTGTAGAAGTATATACTCTGAATACCGGACTCATAAATACAGACTGAATCAGCTCAGCAGTCTTTAAATCATTTGCTCCGGCTACACATGTAGTAGGCAGAAGTCTTACCACCTCTTCAGCATGGCTTGGCCCTGAAAGTACTGCTACATTTGCATTCTTTATTTCATCCAAAATCTGCTCTGTAAGTATTTCAAGAGTATTTTCTTCAATACCCTTTGCAACATTTACAATGATTTGTCCTTCTTCATAAAACGGTGCCATTCTTTTCGCAGTACTTCTTGTGAAAATTGAAGGTACTGAAAGCACACAAATCTTGGAGCCTTCCATAGCAACTTCCAAATCAGTCTCAAATCGAATCGCTTCATCAAATACAACACCCGGAAGATTTTTATGTGTACGGGTTTCTCTAAGTTCCTTTATCTCGCTTTCAATTGCAGACCATACCTTTATACTATGCCCGTTATCAAATAGGAGTCTCGCAAGTGCCATACCCCAAGTACCTGAACCAATAACTGAAATATTCATTTTCACACCTTTTTCCCTATTTTATTCTCAGTCCCGCTAAGTAATCTTTTAATATTTGCCCTATGCATAAATATTGATAAAAATCCGATAATAACTATCAAAAGTCTAAACTCCATAGGAGAACTTCCATCTGTAAATCCGTAATTTGTTTTTACCAACATATGTGACATACCTATAAAAATAATCATTACAACTATTGATGCAAGTGATACATATCTTGTTATAGCAACTATCAAGATAAATATGGCCAGACAAACAAAAGCAATTCTATAATCAAGAGCCATTATTATACCTGCTGTGGAAGCAACTCCCTTTCCGCCCTTAAATCCAAGATAGAACGGGAAGTTGTGACCAAGTACCACACCAAGTCCTATATAAAGCATATATACATAACTAAGGCTGACATTATCTCTAAAAATATATCTTACCAACAGACATGGTATCAGTGATTTGCAAAAATCCCCTAAAAAAACTATAAGTCCCGCTTTTGGACCAAGTACTCTTAAAGTATTTGTAGCACCTGCATTTCCTGAACCGTAATTTCTTATATCCATCTTATTGAGCTTTCCGAATATATATCCCGTCTCAATATTTCCGATAAAATAACCTATTATTAACAGAAGAATTCTAAGCATTATTTGGCGTCCTCTCCCCTTTCTCTGATAATAAATCTTATAGATGTACCCTTAAATCCGAAGGCCTCTCTAATCTTGTTCTCCAAATATCTTTGATAGGAGAAATGCATAAGTTGCTTTATATTTACAAAAATAACAAATGTAGGCGGCTTTACCGCTACCTGTGTGGTATAGAATATTTTTAATCGCTTACCCTTATCTGACGGCGGCTGCTGCATTACTGTAGCTTCTGAAATAATCTCATTTAATACACCTGTCTGTATTCTAAGTGTCTGATTCTCTCTGACAATATCTATCATCTCAAAAAGCTTTTGAAGTCTCTGACCGCTTAGTGCAGATATAAAGGCAAACTCCGCATATGGCATAAATGAAAGTATTCTCTTTATATTATTTGTATACTCATAAATAGTCTTATTATCCTTTTCAACAAGATCCCATTTATTTACAGCAACAATAATACCCTTACCCTTGTCATGTGCAATTCCTGCAATCTTTGCATCCTGTTCTGTGACACCCTCATTTGCATCAATAACAAGTATTACCACATCAGCTCTGTCTACAGCCGTTACAGTTCTGATTATTGAATATCTTTCAATATCCTCTTTTACCTTTGATTTTCTTCTAAGACCTGCTGTATCAATAAAAACATACTCCTGTTTATTATTTACAACCACAGTATCTATGGCATCTCTGGTAGTGCCCGCAATATCCGATACGATTACTCTGTTTTGACCTGTAAGTCTGTTTATAATGGATGATTTACCTACATTCGGCTTTCCGACTATGGCAATTCTCGGTCTGTCATCATCCTCCTCATCCTCAGTGTCCTTATGTTTAAAATGTGCCGCCACAGCCTCAAGCAAATCACCTATTCCAAGTCTTGATGCGGCTGATACCGGTATCGGATCTCCTATTCCAAGATTGTAAAACTCATATACATCATTTCCAAATTTAGCCATTGAATCAACTTTGTTTACAGCAAGTACAACAGGCTTTCTTGATTTTCTAAGCATATCACAAACCTTAGAATCGGAATCCACCAGTCCTTGACGCACATCTGTAATAAATACAATTACATCTGCCGTCTCTATGGCTATCTCAGCCTGTTCTCTCATCTGTGAAAGTATAATATCACTGCTGTCCGGCTCTATACCGCCTGTATCTATAAGTGTAAAATTCATATTTAGCCATGTACAATCAGCATATATTCTGTCTCTTGTCACTCCCGGGGTATCCTTTACTATGGAAATAGGCTCCCCTGCTATGGCGTTAAACAATGTAGATTTTCCTACATTCGGCCTGCCTATAATGGCAACTACGGGTTTACTCATTATTAACTCCTTTTTCATATGCCTTATAGGCATTTTCTTCTATATACTTATCAGAAATAATAGCATTTACCAGATCATATCCTGACTGACCGACAATAACGGTTTTGACATTTAATTCTCTTTCAATATCGGTTCTGGTCAAATCATCCAGCAATACCTCTTCTCCGCTTCTAAACATATTTACCGACAATAATAATCTGTCACCAAGTTCCTTACCCTTTAACTGATTTATTATATCAACTCCGGTTAAAAGTCCTGCCACAGTGATTCTTTCTCCAAAGAAATCATTTCTTATGGTATAGAAATTTATCTTCTTTGCAGGGAACCTTTTTTCAACCTTTTTTGCAAGCTCCTTCATGGAATGTGCAGGCAAAATGGCTGTTGCAATACTTATAACTTCTTCCTTTTGTATATCTTCTTTATCTATTTGCAAGGTTTCTATCGCATCTTGTACTTCCTCACTCAGAAGTCTAAGCATACCTACTCCGTTTTCAAGCTGTATATATCCGTCATAGGTATCTTCACCCGGCATCTCTCTTTCTGCAATCAGATAAAACTCATCACTTGCCTGTGCAAAATGCATATTACATTTTTCCATAGCCTTTCTTTGAATATCCTCTATGATTTCTATAGTCTCTATTGCCTTAGCCTTATCCACAAGTGAAAGTCTTGGCAAATCGTCTCTAAATTTTGTAATACCTACCGGCACTACGGATACACTCTCCATTGTAGGAGCATATTTTAATAAATCGTTTAATGTGCGCTTTAACTCTTCACCGTCATTATAACCCGGACACATAACCACCTGTCCGTTCATAGGAACATTTTTCTCATATAACTTATCTATATATCTGAGTGATTCTCCGGCAAAGCGATTGTGAAGCATTTTTTTTCTAAGTTCAGGATTTGTAGTATGTACGGATATATTTATAGGGGCAAGATTAAATCTTATTATTCTGTCTATATCCGCATCCTTCATATTTGTGAGTGTTACATAATTACCCTGTAAAAAGGAAAGTCTTGAATCATCATCTTTAAAATAAAGTGTCTCTCTCATTCCCTGTGGCATCTGATCTATAAAGCAGAATATACAGTTGTTTGTACAGGATTTATAATCGCTCATAAGTCCCTCTTCAAACTCAAGTCCTATATCTTCATAGTCATTTTCAATATCCAGCTCCCACTCTTCACCATTTGCCTTTTCAATCACCATGGTGAACTCTTCGGCATTTATATAATATCTATAATCTAATACATCTTTTATTTCATTGCCGTCGATAGATATAAGCTTATCTCCCGGCTCTATTTCAAGCTCCTCGGCTATAGAACCTTTGGCAATGCTTTTTATTATATGAAAATTCATTTTACTCCATTCATTTGTAAATAGCAAATGACATATACTACTATAACGGAAAAAGCCACGAGATACGAGCTCGTGGCTTTCTTATTGTAGCACTATCCGACTACATATCTTAACTTCATTTGCCTCTTTCAGTCTAACATATTAAATTTTAGATTTCAACATCTTATTTTTTATTGCCGATTTTTTTATTTTTTATTGCCGATTTTTTGTGTTGGTAACATAATATATTCTGATAAAGCCTCAATAGAACGATTCACAACCAACTCTTCCGGAAAACTTATGCTCTCAAGTAAAGCAATTGATTTTTCATGATTTCCTACATCTATTTCGCAATGAGCATCACTATCTAATACAATAGAAACCTTATATGTCTTACAATAATCTAACATTTTCATGTAATTCTTAGTTGCTCCACTATTTCTCACACATCTAGGATTAAGAGATTCGCTATTTACTTCTAACAAAACATGATTTTCTTTTGCAGCACAAACAAGTTCTTCATAATCCACAGGAATGTCTGCATCATCAGGATGTCCAATAATCTGAATATATGGATTTTGCATAGCACTTATATATGCCTTTGTATTTTGTGATACTGTTCCAATATTGTAAAGAGGTTTATGAATACTCGCTACAGTAAAATCTTGTTTTTCCAACATAGATTGTGGTAAATCGATTTTACCATCATAATCTAAAATATTCAGTTCACATCCAAACATTAATTTGATTCCATACAACTCTCTTGGAAGCATCTTAAAATTATTAAAATAATTTGCCGGAACACCTGATTTCATAGCCGGTCCATGATCAGTTATACCAAGTAAAGATAATCCCCTTTCTGAAGCACTTCTTGCCATTTCATATATCGTATTATAGGCATGCCCACTAGCAACTGTATGTGTATGCAAATCCATTATATCTTTCATATTAACCTCATTTCAATTAAATTTTTATTAGCCTTTTAATCCTCCGGCTGTTGCTCCTCCAATTAATCTTTTAGACAATAAAATGTAAATAATTATCGTAGGTGCTGAAACAAATGTAACAGCAGCAAACATTCCACTCCATCCTCCTTCTCTTGTCATAGCAACGATAAGTTGATAAAGTGCAACACTTAACGACATATTTTCTGTACTTCCGGCAAATATAAGTGCCATAAAATATTCATTCCATTTTCCAATAAACTGGAAAATTACCAACGTTGTAATACTATTACCGGCAAGTGGAAACACAATGGTCCAAAAAGTTCGTAGTGGGCCGCATCCATCAATTGCAGCCGCCTCTTCATAACTATCTGATATATCAGTAAAGGCCGGAAGAAGATAAAATGTAGAGAACGGAATAGATGTAACAACATAAATTACTATGAGTGTAATTTTTGAATTACTTACATTTAGTGCACTTACAAGCGAAAATAGCGGCATTATAATCATAACTCCCGGCACACCTAAACCTATTACCAGCAAGCGCTTTATCGCTTCACTAAATTTAAATTTAAATCTTGCCAGCCCATATGCGGCCGGAGCACAAATCAATATACTAAAGAATACTGATGATGCGCTATATAAAAGTGAATTCAAAAATGCAGTAACTAAATGTCCATTTTTTATTACATGTGTATAATTATCCCAATGTGGTCCGCTTCTGAGTAGATTATCTGAAAATATTTCTTTAGTTGTTGATAAACTTGCTATAACTATCCAACCTAACATTACAACTATAAATAAACACCAAAGTATAAGCAGGATATATCCCGGAATTAACCTTACTTGTTGACGTAGTCGTATATTATTCGTCTTTATATTATTATTCATAATCCCCTCCTAAAGTTCAATATCCTTATTCTTTGGAATAAGATTGGAAATCATAAATACTGCTACAACAATGAGTGCAACTATAACTGATGCTGCTGCTCCTACTCCAACTGCCGTATTACTTGAATCTGTACCAAATAAAACATTATATATATACATCAATGGTGAAACCGTCTTTGAAGATATAAAAACTCTTGACAGGGCAAAGAAAGCACATACACGACTAGTCCACAAAGTTAATGAAGTAACTAACGTATTGCGAATTAGAGGAAAAGTAATGTTCAAAAATTGTGAAAACTTTGTAGCACCATCTATTTCAGCTGCCTCATAGAGACTTTTAGGAATAGCTTCAATTGCGGCCATATATTGAAGCATAAAATATCCTGTACAACTAAATACATACGCAATACACATAGAAATAAACATATTATCGGGAGATGTCCAAGCAAAACTTGCAGCCTTTTCTAGTCCAACAGAATTAAACAGCTTTTTTAGCATTCCAAAGCGTGAACTAAATACATATAATGTCCACATATATCCAAGTGCAATTTGTGGAATAACATTTGTCAAATATAACATTGAGCGAAAAAAGCCTTTTCCATATACTCCTGATGTTAACATAGTTGCAAATAATAATGAAAGTATAAAAACAACAATACCACAGCAGAGCCAAACTTTAAATAACATCATCAATGAATTAGGAAAACTTGTTGCCTTTAATGTAAAATAATTATCTAGACCTACGAACTTCCAAGTCACAATCTTACTACTAATTTGCTCAACATCAAAAAAGCTCATCAAAAAAGTTCTTAGAACCGGATAACAAAAAAAAGCAAGAAAAGGAATTATAGCAGGAGCAATAAATATAAATATTGTGGTTTTTTTTTGTCTCAATCTAATCACCTCTCACTTCCTATATACAATTAATTCATATTCTATAAAAGTTGGTACCTAAAATTAGATACCAACTTTTATTTTAAATAATTAACAGTCTATGTGTGCTTTACTTAAAATACGCTTTACATTCAGCAATAAATTCTTCTGCTGTCATTTTACCACCATAAAGCTTAGTACATGCAGACTGAAAAACAGGTAAAAAATCACCATTAGTTCTCATATGTCCATGTGCAGGCCACCTATTAGTAATTCCATCATAAATATGCTCAGCGTCAGCAATCATCTCCGGCCATTTAACATTAGGATCATTAGTAATAGGGATTGCATTACAATTCTTAACCATATAATCTCCCCATTCACCAAGTGTTAAATATGTAGCAAAAGCTGCACAAGCCTCAGCTTCTTCAGCTGTAGCATTTTTATTTATTGCTATACCATAACATCCATAACATAGAGAAGAGCCATCATCAGCACCATTCTCAACAAGTGGATATGTAAAGCTACCCCATCTAAAATCATCCCCTGCTGATTCACGTACATTATTAGGCATCCAAGAACCACATACATACATAGCAATTTTCTTATCAAGAACCATCTCTTGCTGTGCTTCCGGAGAAACAACTGTCATAATATTCTCTGCCCAATACCCCTTACTTGCAGCATCCTCGAATTTCTTTACAGCTTTTAAAACCTCCGGATTATCCCATGCTGAACCATCACCATTCGCTAACTCATTAGTTCCCTCAGCACCTAAAAGACGTTCCAAATAAAGACTCAAATTATAATCAATATGATTTTGATCAGAAGTAAATGGAGTATAACCATTCTTTTTAAGCGTAGCGCATACTTCCATCATTTCATCCCAAGTTTTTGGTTTTTCGGTTATGCCACATTCCTCAAAAATATCTTTGTTATACCATACATTTAAGAACTGTGGAGTATAAGGAAAGTATACATATTTCCCATCTCCTTGTGTCTTTGCCAGATTTTCATACGCAGGGAGAATACTGTCAGCATAAGACTTTCCACCTGTTTGAGGATAAGTTTTTTCGTAAAACTCACCCAAATCCATTAGATAGTCTTTCCATAGGCGAACAACATTATCGCTATTTGCCTCAAACATTGTTATATTATTACCTGCCTGAAGTGCCGGAGTAAGTGTAGATGAAATATCAGTTCCCTGGAAAGAAATTGAAATCTTTACTCCGGGATTCTCCTTCATAAATGCATCTGCTGCCGCTTTAATACTTTGACCATAATTAGAACTCTCTGTATATGATGACCAATATACTATGTCTGCGTTTAATTTGCTATCTGCATCTGCTTGCTTGACTTCCGGAGTAGCGTTTTCAGAGCTCTCATTCCCACTTCCTGATTTTACAGAACCATCACCTCCATTTGTTGTCGCACTATTTCCACCACATGCGCACAAACAGCACATAGATAATGCAACTGCCGAAAATAACTTTACAACCTTCTTCATTTTTTCCTCCTTAAAGAAATATTTTTATATGAATCTTTAACTATTAAAGACTCTGTTTCATTTATTTATTAACGTTCATAGTGAATAAAAATTACTAACCAAAATTGTGTACATGACTTTCAAAAAATACACCTGTTAACGGATCATATATTATTTTTTGAACATAACTCCCAGGTGTTTCTATACCGGATAACTTTGTCCATTTTATTTCATATATTCCTTTTTTAACATCATCTGTTACTTCTATTTCCCCAATTTTTACATCATTCTTTTTAATCACAACCTTATTTTCTTCAAAATTACTCATATGGTAGACATCACCATATGGTTTAGTTACAAAAACGCCATCATCTTTAACACACAAAGCACATACATCCGTTCCTAAATAGTCAACAAACTTACACCATTCTCCATTTTCAAAAGTTCTACAAACACCTTCTATACCGTCGATATAACATTTATTATATAATGTTTCTCCATTTTCTCCTAAATATAAGTGAGGAGCTTGAGAACCGACAAATGTTTCCCAACGATATATAAGATGCCAATGTGGAGGATAATCAGTATGAATTTCATTATTTGTTTCAAACCCCAAAATGTACATATATCCTAAATTATTATTTGCTAGATATGATGGTAAATTTAGCATCCTTATAATTTCTCTCATACCCATTATATAATGGTGTGCGGCAATAATCTGCGTTCCGGGATAATTGATATTTCTGTACATTCCCGCTTTTCTTCCGATATGATTGTGTTCTAATCTAATTTTTAAACCAGGCTCTTCAATCCGAGTATGTATACTAAGCGTTGTTGTACTTCCAGTAAACCCACTAATATCAAATTTAAATGATATATGATTTCCATTCTTCTCAAACTGTATATAATCTTTTTCTACCAATATTGCTTCTATGTCTAATTCATTTTTAAGTTCAAACGAAACATATACATCACCATTATCATGTTTTTTTTCATGTTCAATATAAAAAACAAATTCATTTGGTACTTCATAGCATAAATTAGGTTCATTTGAAATTCCAACTTCAAAATTTGCCTTTATACCCACTTTAATCATCCCATATATACCGGGACATTTTTTTATTATACGTATTGCTGTTTTCCTAATTGAATTATTAAGATATACATCATTAAAAGAAATCATTTCTCCCACCATTCTATATCTGTTTACATTGTAATTATCTAAATATGAGGTTTAAACCTCATAAGATAATAAATTTTCTATTCCCACAATTTTTTCTGTAAAATCGTCTCTTTCCATATTTCTTGGAAGCACAGTTTCACATTTCATTTGAAAGTTTTTATCTCCCTTTCTTTCAACCTTTATCATACTTACTTCCATACCAATATCCTCAAGCTTTTGAACTACTGTTTCTACATCTTCTTTTCTGTCTCCAACCAAAAACATTACCTTTGCTCGTAAAGGATCTTTTAGTATTTCGAGTTTTCTATGGAATAAACACTGCATAAGAAGTATAAGGATTGTACCTTCAAAACCAAGTATATACATTCTTGCACCTATAGCCATACCAATGCCTACTGTCATCCATATTCCGGCAGCAGTTGTCATACCTCGAACAAGCCCTTGTTTGCTGATGAAAATCAATCCTCCTCCAAGTATACCTATACCTGATATAATTCCTGCTGCAACTCTGGATATATCCACACTTGCCCCTTCAATCGAGATAACATCTAAAAAACCGTATTTTGATACAATCATCATAAGTGCAGATGCTACAGATACTATGAAATGTGTTCTTACTCCGGCAGACTTCATTCTACTCTGTCGTTCCACTCCTAAAGCTGTACCACAAAGTCCGGCACATATAAGCTGAAATAAAAATATACTGTCATTCACTACATACCTTTCCATTTATCATCTCCTCATATTTACTTACTATCGTCAAGTTCAATCTTTGTAATAGTTCCCGTATATTGATCATATTCTATAATCTCTTTATAAGAACTTTGAATACAATCGCTGTTATTCCATAATAACTTAATCTGTCCGTTATCAATGTCATTTTTTACAGTAATATTACCAATATACCTTTCATCACAATATACTTTTACACCGTCTTCCCTAATATAAGGGGCAATTTTATAGGTATTTCCACCTGGAGAAGTAAGCTCCATACCTCCATCTTCTACCAGTCTAAAAGCAATTACATCCGCACCGTACATATCAACCATCTTGCACCATTCTAAAGTCTGATACTTTCTGCATACTCCACTTATGCCGTCAATATAAGTTACATTCGACTCCATCTTGCCTTCTTTATCAATGTATATATGAGGCGCCTGTGAGCCACAAAAATATGGCCATCTGAATATCAAATGCCAGTGTGGTGGATAATCCTGATGTAACTCATTACATGTTTCAAATCCAAGAAGCAATATATATCCGAGATTATTATCATGCAAATATTTCCCTATACCCATATGCCTTAAGACTTCTCTTGCTGCAAATGTATAGTGAACCGAAGCCTCTATTTGTGTTTGAGGATATGTATCCTTATCATATTTTCCCGCACACCTTCCAATATCGTTCTCTTCAACTCTAAGAGTAATGCCGTCTTCTCTTAAAATACTATGTGCATATAATGTTCTTGTCGGACCAAGAAGTCCACTAATTTCAATTTGAAATATATATTTATTATTACTGTGATCAAATGCTATATATTTGCCTTCACATAATATATACTTTATTTCATATTCTTCACTATCTTCTACGTCTATAGAAATCAAGCAAGCATCCTTTAAGATAAAATGCTTTATATATATTACAATTTCTCCATCTGTTTCATAATATAAACCGTTTTCTTTTGTAATCTCACATTCAAAATCTGCACTTATATTGATTTTAGGTATTCCGAATATTCCTTTCTTATTCTTAATAAATCTTATTGCTGTATATCTATATTTGCTTGATTTATAAGGAAAATCCGACATTTAAAGCCTCCCTCTACCTATTAAAGTTTTTTCTTTTTCAAATTTTCATAATCGGTCATAGCAGTTTCAAGTATTTCATCAATATCTAAATGCTCCATTATACCTTTTTTTACTGCCACACCTAGTAAATTCTGCAACTCTTTTAATCCAATATTATCTCCATCTACTATAGGATAGTAGTCGGTCTGAGCATTTTTAAAACATTTTTTTGCATAATCAAGCCATGGATAAGCATCATTTACTTCAGCATCATCATATGCCGATTTTTTTGCAGACATACCGCCAAGTAATACAGTAGCTGTACCTATATCATCTCGACTAATCCATTTCAAAAAGTCTAAAGCAATATCCTTATTTTTTGAATATTTAGAAACACCAAGAACACTACCACCAAGCATAGGATTATCTCCGGGTACAATAGACCACCCTATTTTCCCTCTGATCTTTGAGTCCGGTCCGACAAATCCACTAACATGATTTATCATATAAATACCCATTGCCGTATCACCTTCCGCAAACTCCTGAGCTGAATCTGTCCACCAATTGTGCTCTATTTTTGAGGAATAATTCCAAGAGTCTTTCGTTTCTCTTAATGCATCTCTTGCTGCCTCAGTATTTAAAAGAATATTTCCATTTTCATCAAATAATCTTTTTGAATGACTAAAATATCTCATCAAAAATTCAACACCGACAGTTCCGGGCTCTCCTGATGTAAAGCTGCAACCATACTTAATCGGAGATTCATTGTTAAATTCACTTGTAAAAAAATATGCAATACGATTATACTCTTCAAAGGTCTTTGGAACCTCTAATGATTTCTTGTACATCTCATAGTATAATCTTTTTAATCTTGTATCCTCGAACAAATCTTTTCTATAAAACAGTAATTGAATACTTGGTGTTCCCGGTAATGCATAAATATCACCATCAAGATAAGAATAATTTTTTAGTGCATTAGGCAAAAAACCGTCTAAGCTGTTACCGATATTGGATTCTATATTTGTAAGTGGCTCAAATACCGATTTAGCTAAAACCGGAAACCAATCCTTATCCATACGGACTATATCATATGGAAGTTCCGCCCCCCGGTTTTTTACCAGTTTATACATACTTTCATAGTCTGATTCTGTTATTCGTATCTTTATTCCGGTATTAAATTCATACAAATTTACCACTGTCTTAAGTGCTCGTGTAGTAGGGCTTGCAATAGATAAAATATTCAATACATTTTCTTCATTTTTTGAATTTATTTTTGGCCAATCTGAAAACCCTTTTGATTCTATAATCAGTTCATTTCTATTTTCCCAGTTACGGTTTATTAGATATGAAGCGGCATCTATACCCATTTTTCTATAGTCTATTTCATATCTAATAATATCTCTTTCAGGAATAGTATATACAGGAGAAAGTGAAACGATATCTACCGGCTTATTTCTATAGAAGTTTTGATATACACTTTTTACCGTTTGAGCCAATGATATACTGTCAGTAACGACTGCATCAGGTTGCATATGAGTAAAAACTCTCACTACATTCTGATATTTGCACTGCTCAGTAGTAACTCTCTCATATACTTCTGAGATCTTATCTGATTTTACAATACTCTCTAAAAATGAATTACGAAAGTCCATTTTCCCTGAATATGTAAGAGGTCCTGTTAAAAGAGCGACTTTTTCATAATTGCCTTGCAATATTTTTTTTGCAATCTCTTTTCCGGCCTCTATATTATCATATCCGATAAACTTACAATTATATGGCTGTTTATTAGATATGAAAACAACATCTTCATTTGAAAATCCTGCTTCATAGTAAGCCTCACTTCCATCTGATATGGATGTAAAAACAGCTACTCCCTCCGTCATTCTGGATTTTATTTTCTGAATCTGCTTCCTCTCATAATCATCATCGTCATTTGTAATGTATAAATCTACTGTATATTCTTTTCTTTCCGCATAATCTTTAAAACTGGAAAAAAAATCTATGTATGTTTTATCATATAAATTTGGAACTACAACTGCTAAAATCTTTGCAGTACCCTTTCTGAGGTTTTGAGCCTTTTCATTTATAACATAGCCCATATCCTCAACTGCTTTCATTACTCTACGTATTTTATCACTGCTTACATTATCTTTCCCGTTTAAAACGTTTGAAACGGTTGCCTGCGATACTTTTGCCACCTTGGCTATATCTTTTATAGTTGCCATTTTCTATACTCCAATCTGATTTGTAAGTATTAATGGTTTATTCCTCTATCCTTTAAATACTTACAGCATTGATATGTCCAATCAGTTTGAATTATATCAAAGCCATGGTCAACTAACCACCCCCATCCTTTATCCGGATCATCAATCATTGAGACATCATCCGTATGCCCGGCTGAAAGAGGTATTTTATAATTGTATAATACTGCATTCCCCCATAAAGTCTTGCCCCTCTTCTTCATACTCTCTATATATTCAGGTTGTATCACAGGGGACTCTTCTGTTTTAAACACAAGTTCAGCGCCGATATAATTTATATTCATTTTTTCAATTATTTCTGAAGCATTATCTTCTTCCATATATATCGGCATAAACATATAATCAGGTGCCACATCTTCAATTATCTTTAAAACACTTGGAATCGGGGCATGCTTAAGTAAAACCTGATCTTTCATGTTATGTCTTTCAACTGCTTTTATGACATCGGGTATACAGTCCCCAATACGATCAAGATTTAAAATACAACGACCTTTAAAATGCTCTAATACGTCATCAAAAGAATTTATTCCCCATTGTGTAGGATAAAAATCAACATTGATAAGTCGAAGTTTTTTTATCTCTTCACTGTCCAGTTTTGTAAGATCAATGTTTTTATTAAGTTGATACGGTTCTTTACCTGTATGAAAAATAAATATTTTACCATCAGTACTTTTAAAAAGATCCATCTCTAAAATTGAAGCACCGCCTTTTAGAGCTATATCAAATGCAGGTATTGTATTACAGGGAATATTGGAACCTGCCGCTCCACGATGAGCCACAACCTGTACATTATCATTATTGTATAAATGAAGTGTATTTTTCATTTCAACTTACCTCCGGCATTCCAATTTATACTATTTTCGGAACACGAAATCCTGCTTTAACAATATCATCTTCAATATCATCTCCTAAATGCATGCAATAAACACGTTGTCTTTCTTCATACGGAATAATCTCACATAATTTCTTAAGAGAATAATGTGATGTACTGTCTGTATCCAGGAATGTACATTCTTGATACATAGTCTTTATTTCTCCTGATAGAAAGGCGTTTAGAATATCTGACGGAACATTGCTTGTATCACCACTGTAGTATATTTTTTCTCCATTACATTCAAAAACAAATCCGCAACATAACATATCTGTAGCATGGCTTTCTCTCTTCACATAAATAGATAATCCGTCCGCTTCGCATTCTTTGAAGTCTGTTGTGAAATTATATTTATCAGTGTGAACTCCACTTTGATCCAATATATTTACAATAGTATCTTCCTCAGCTGCCAATAATACTTTTTTATCAAGTACATTTTTACAAAAAGAAAGAAAAGATCCCAGACTACCTATATGATCAGCATGAAGGTGTGTAAGCAGTACAACTATATTATCATAATCATATATTTCATTACGTGAAAACATAGCTTTAAAAGTACTCTCTCCACAGTCTATTAAGTATAGACAGTTATCATGCTCAAAAAATGCACAATTACTTCCCAGTACCGGGTAATATGCCGCTCCTATTCCGGTGAATTTTAATTCCATTTTATCTCCTTATTTTCCTATAATAAAATTTTTATATAAATCACCATAAGATTTCTCTATCTTTTATAGATGCGCTCAAATCCTCATCACACCCCATATCCAACGGACTTGGCTTTATAAACTCTCCCGATTTCCCTTTAATATAAGCCCCTTTGCTATTTAATTCTACTACTGCATACAACGGGCTCTTATATGGAAATGTATACTGAAGATTTGGGAAAGCCTCTTCTATTTCATCTGAAAATCTATGTTTTGCAAACTTTGTTCCGATCCAATGATTTGACATACTGTTTAGAGTATAGTAATACACTCCTTTATCACATTCCAATCTATCTACATGTGTATGTCCGTTTATACAAAGTCTAACTTTTTTACCGCTTCTATTGGCCTTTATGAATAAATTTGAAAGTTCATCAGCATTTTTTATACCCCTAGGGCCTTCATTTAGAGGTTGATGTGAAAATATTATTATAGGCATATCAGATTCCAACAGTTCTTTTTCAATCCAATTCATTTGTTCAGAATCAATATATGGTAAATCTTCAGAATCAAAATAATCCCCATAATAATAATCTTTAAGTTCTCCGGTCTTTGTTTTAAAATTATTACCGTCAACCACTAAGAATTTCCAACCTTTACATATGAAAGAGTAATATCTCTTATCCATTCCATAGAGCTTCATCGCCTGTTCCTTTGAGCAAAAATCGAACTCATGATTTCCAAGTACATGATAATGTGGTTTGGAAAATTTATTAAATTTCTCCAACAGTTCAATTTTCGGTACATCAGCCGGTACTCTCATTGCATTTTTAAGATTTATAGGCATATTCTTTTCTGAACATAGGCATTTACTTGTATCCTCAGGGTAACAAAAATCTCCCAGTTGAATGATAAAGTCAACATCTTCTTTCTTCATTTGTTCTATGAATGTATCCAGTCGTATTCTTCCATCATGCATAATATCCAGATGTAAATCAGTAAAAATTCCAAATTTTACATTACTATAATGCATTTTGCCACCTCAATTATTATTAAATTAACCCTTGACACCACCTGATGTTACTCCTGCCACAATTTTATCGGAAAGGAAAAGGTATATAATTACAGTTGGCATAAATACAATTACTACAGATGCAAACATTCCGGCCCAATCACCCGATTGCATCATTGATTGTACAGTCTGATAAAGACCTACACCTACAGGGCGAAGTTCAGATTTATTGGCAAAAATCAACGCCATAAAATATTCATTCCATCTGCTTATAAAGTTAAAAATTGTTACTGTCATAATCGCAGGTTGTGCCAATGGAAACATAATTCTCCAAAAGCATTGTATCGGACCACATCCGTCTATTGCCGCAGCCTCTTCATAAACATCAGATATTCCTTGAAAAAATGCCATTAGAAAGAAAGTTGTGTATGGTACTGAAGTTGCCGTATATATAAAGATCAAAGTCAAATGTGTTCCACTCAATTTTAATGTACTGACAATTGAAAACAGCGGCATAACAATCATAATACCCGGAATTCCAAGAGCTGTAATAATACTCTTTTTAATCAAACCGTTAAATTTAAATTTAAACCTGGTAAGGCAATATGCTGCAGGTGCGCTCACTATAATTGTAAGAATACATGAAGGCACTGTATAAATCACTGAATTTAAAAGATTCATCAATGCTTTATTTCTAAAGAAAGCTTTAGTATAATTTTCAAAATGTAACCCGGTAGATAATACATTTCCTGTAAAAACCTCTTTAGTTGATGACAGTGAAGCTGCAATAATCCAGCCAATCATAAATATTGTAAAAAAGGCCCAAATGATTCCAATAATATAACTAGGTAATAAAGTAACTTCTTTTCTCCATCTGAAATCGGACTTTCTTTTATTTTTCTTCATCACTTCACCTCCTATATCTCATAGTTATCATCTTTAATTGTATGATTTAAAATCATTGACACAATTACTACAATAACTGTCATAAGCACTGCCGCAGCGGCAGCCATTCCTGCATTTACCGACTCTGATGCTACTTCAGTTCCAAACAAAGTCTGATATGTAAATAACATAGGTGTATATGTATTTACACCTGAGAAAACTTGTGATAAGGCAAAGAATCCCATAGTCCTTGTTGTCCATAACACTATCGCAGTTCTTAAAACACCTTTTGTCAATGGGAAAATAATATGTCTAAAGCGTTGAAATCCTGTGATTCCCTCTAATGATGCAGCTTCAAAGTAATCTTTCGGTATCTTTTCAATTCCGGCTATGAACATCATCATAAAGTACCCTACATTACCGAACACATTTGCAATACACATCGAGAAAAACATATGATCTGAATTTAACCATTGATAATCTGCTAAAGCTTTTAATTCAAGTTTTGCAAACATAGTTGTAAGTAATCCAAATCTGCTATTGTATACATACAGTAACCACATATAACCTACTGCAATCGCTGCAATTACATTTGGAAGGTAAACTATGGTTCTAAAAAACTTTTTAAATCGGATATCCTTTGTAAAAGCCAGTGCAAACAACATAGATAAAACCATTGTAGCAATACCGTTGTAAATCCATATTTTAAGAATATTTACCATGGATCTGACAAATAAAGGTGTTTTAAATAACTTTAAAAAATTTCCAAAACCGACAAATTTCCAGTCCACTAACGGAGTAGTAACACTCTTTACCTTAAACAAGCTCATAGTAATAGTTCTTAATGTCGGATATAAAAATATAACTACCATAAGTACTACGGCCGGTAACATAAATATAATAATCGACCTTTTCGTCTGCTTCATAAAATCCTCCTTATGAAAAAATGTAAAGGCAAAATGCCTTTACATTTTAGCAATGATTTTATCACTGATATATACTAGAACTTGGATGCCATATCAACAAATTCTTCTGCTGTAATGCTTCCACCCATCAGCTTTAAACAAGCATCCGCAATAATCTGCTTACTGTTACTATTTAAGATAATCGCTGTCTGTGACGGATATCTGTTTGTATATTTTGATATAACTTGTTGTGCATCTTTTAAACTATCCGGCCATACACCGTCAACACCAATCGGAATAGCATTTGCCATATCTGAAAATTTCTGGTCAAACGCTGTAGTTACATAAACTCCAAAAGCTGCTGCCGCCTTAGCTTCTTCCTCTGTTGCATCCTTATTGATTGCAATACCATAGCTGCTGTAGCATCCTGATGTCTGATCATCAACTCCGCCTTCTACAGTTGGGAATGCGAAAGATCCCCATTTGAAATCATCCGGTGTTGAATCTTTTACCTCGTTAGGAAGCCATGTTCCATTGATGTACATTGCTATTTTTTCATTTATAACCATACTTTGCTGTGCATTCGGATATGTATTGGTTTCTATAACCGGATCAAAGTATCCCTTCTTCGCCATATCCTCAATAGCCTTAGCCGCCTCTAATACCTTCGGATTACTCCAAGCTGACGGGTCATTACTTAATTTTGCGACCTCATCATTACCCATTAAGCGGCTCATATAATATCCAACCCAGCTTGTAGCATAATTGCTGTCTGTTGTAACCGGAGTATATCCTTTTGCTTTGATTTTTTCACAAGCATCCATAAATTCTGTCCAGGTTTCCGGATACTTTGTTATTCCGCAATCATCAAATATGTTTTTATTGCAGAAAATCATAAATGCCTGCGGTGCGTAAGGAAAATATGAATACTTTCCATCAAAAAGCTTTGCGGACAATCCCGACATACTAGGCATAATTCTATCAACATACTTCTGTCCGCCTGTTGATTCATATGACTCTTCAAAATAAGGTGTAAGATCCATTGTCATTTCAGACCACATGGACTTAATATTATCAGCATTAGCATCCATCATTGTAACTTTTGTTCCTGCCGATACTGCTGAGCCAACCAGGTTTCTATTATCACGACCGTTAAATGTAAAATTAATTTTGACACCCGGATTAGCTTTCATAAATTCATCTGCTGCTTCCCTTAATGCATCTGCCTGAGCTTCAGTTTCACTCCAACTTGACCAATACTCAATGTCTGCACTTAGATTTGCATCACCACTCTTTACATTATCTGCAGCGGATTCTGCAGACTTTGTAGTCTCCTCTGCAGGCTTAGATGATCCACCACCACAAGCTACCAGTGACATTCCCATTGCTACCGATAATGCAGCTGCCAACACTTTTCTCATAATTTTCCTCCTATAAAATCAAGGTTCTCTTTTTAGTAACTTTATTATAACGTTTAAATTGAAACGTGTCAATATTTTTTTACTTCTATAAAAACATTATAATATTCACTTATGCGTCCTTACTAATCTTAGTAATCTACAGCTATAAAACCAATACTTTATTCGAATATAATGCAAATAAAAAAAGCCCCGGTTTGAGGCTTTTAAATAGATTATCTTTTAAATAATCATAATTTTACTTAATATCTTATTTCTTAATTTCCTGCAACTTCCTATTCAAAAGTGCAAAGACCTTCTCACTATCCGCCTTATCAGGGCTGAAAAATGAAGACATTTCTTCTACAAGCATGCCACCCATTATTCCAAGCATACTCTTTTTAACCTTCATTGTGCCGAACTGATTGATGATAGATACCAATATATCTCCTGCTTCATAATTTCTGACTACATCTTCCACTGTATCTTTTATGCTGAAGAATTCAGGGTTAAATTCAAGCTTTTCTGCTTCAAGACTCTCCTTGTCCATATCCTCAAACCGGTTCTTAACTCCTTCAGCTTCCTCTTCATCAGCAGGTCTTACATATCCGGCAAAAGGCTTCTCTTCTCTGATAAATGTGGTTCTGTCAGATATTTCTTCATCATCACTTATGCCTACCGCTTTTATATAATTTGCACCCATATCAAGGCTTACATTCTCAAATATAAAAATCTTTTTCCCTTCTTTTTCTCCAAGATATTCGCCGTTTACAAACAACCTTACCTTTTCCATATTTGAATAGATCTTTATATTTATCTTTTCATCACTTCTGATTGCAAATCTCTTACTTGCGATATGAACAAATTTCTCATCTGACCAATATGCCTTATAAACATAGAAAGCGTCTTTCTTTATTTTTCTGTCTATGGTTACAAGACCTTTATTGTTTCTACCCTTAACACCGCCTTCATCTCTCATATCACAGCCGAAGTCAAACATATTCCAAACATATGAGCCCCATATCTCAGGTCTTTCAGCAAGAAGCTTTGCCATATGCTCATGATACTCAGCCTGATACTCCTCACTATAATCCTTACATTCAGGTGTATTGGAATGCCAGCTTATAATACCCTCACAACCATACTCTGAAAGTCCTACCGCTCTGTTTGGATGCATGGCTCTAAACTTATCAAACCATACTTCATTATCTGTATACTTTCCGCCATACCATCCAAAGTATAGATTGTATGCCAGTATATCTGTGATCTGATTGTGATCAGAATCCATTGGAAGCATTGATACCTGAGCCATTGTTGTAAGTCTTGTTTTATCAATACTCTTTACAAGTTCATCAAGCTCTCTTAAATTATCTGCAAGTCCCGGAATATCTCCCGCAATCGTTATTTCGTTCGAAATTCCCCAAAAGCATATACTGCTATGATTGTAGTTTTGATAAATAAGCTCTTTCATCTGCTCCATAGCATTCTCATGTGCCTTTGGATCCTTATTCATTCCGGATATAAAAGGAATCTCAGCCCATACTACAAGTCCGTATCTGTCACAAAGCTCATAAAAGTAATCATCCTGCTGATAATGTGCCAGTCTTACACTGTTGGCACCTACGTCCATTATCAGGTCATAATCGTCAAAATGGTCAAGCTCTGCAAGTGCATTACCCTTTCCAAGTCTGTCCTGATGTCTGCTCACACCTCTAAGAGGTAGACTCTTTCCATTTAAGAAAAATCCCTTTTCAGGGTCTACATAGTACTCTCTGATACCATGATTTACCTCTACATTATCAAGTACTTCATTATGTCTTACAAGCTTTACACTCAATTTATAGAGGAACGGATCTTCTACACCGTTCCAAAGATGAGCATCATCTATCTTCATGCTCAGCTTTGTTATCTTCTTTGCAGGTGCGACAACAAAACCTACATCCTCATAACTGTCACCATCTTTTACCTCAATCGTTACCATATCCGATTCGTCCGGATCTTTTACATAGGCGGTAATGTCAATTATTGCATCATCACCGTCTATCTTTGAAGTAACAGAAACTCCGCTTCCTGCATAATATTCTATATCAAATCTTGTCTTAGGTACCGATATAAGACTTACATTTCTGTATATACCACCATAGAATGTAAAATCAGCCATCTGAGGATATACATCGGAATGATTGGCATTATCCACTTCTACAGCCAGCATAAGAGCGTCTTTTTTCTCAAAAAATCTTGTGATATTAACTCTGAATCTTGAGTATCCGCCTCTATGCTCCTGTACAAACTCACCGTCAATATATACTCTTGCTATAGAATTTACGCCTTCAAAATTTAAGATAAAATCACTCTCAGGTGATACAAGCGGTCTGATAAGCTTCTTTACATATACAGCTTTTCCTTTATAGTAGTCATTTCCGCCGTCCTGACCGTCAAAACCGTTATAGGTATGGGGAACATTGATCATATCAAAGCTCTCATCTATTATAAGTTTGTCGGTGACTTCAATATTCTTTTTGAAAAGCCAGTCCTTATTTAAATCATCTATGACTCTCATATATTTCCCTCCTAATTATAGTATCATTATTTTATAGACGAATTATAACAAGAAAATTCATTAAAAAATACTGTCTTTCAGCAAGAAATCATTCTTTCAATTTTTAAAATAAATTGTATACATAACATTGTTAGTTTTTAAACAATTTCTATTTAAAAGTCAAATTTTTATAGTCAAGAGATTGAAAGTTATATTGTTGACTTCATATTTTTAATAGTGTATAGTATCTTCGTAAATGAATAATAATATTTGTAATAGTTTATTTTTTATAACTCTTACAAATCTTAAGTACCTAGGAGAAAGAAATGCCAAACGATTTTGTTTTTAGAGATCAATTGCCTATAGCGCCTCTAAAGATTGCCGCTCTTGAAAGCTGCTATGATTTTGCCAAGAAAGTCAATGATTATATTGTTGAGTTCAGAAGAAATGATACTAATGAGCTTATGAACAGTAAAATGGACTTGCATTACAGAGGCTATGACTGTGATAATTATCTTCTTGATATTGCCTGTCCAAGATTCGGTTCAGGTGAAGCCAAGGGCATAATAAAAGAATCAGTTCGTGGTACAGATGTATTTGTAATGGTGGATGTATTAAATCACTCTCTCAGCTATAAGCTTAACGGTTTTACAAATTATATGTCACCTGACGATCACTACCAAGACCTTAAGAGAATTATCGGTGCAAGTATTGCCAATGCAAAAAGAGTAAATGTTATCATGCCTTTCTTATATGAAAGCAGACAGCACAAAAAGACCAAGAGAGAATCTCTTGACTGTGCTCTTGCACTTGCAGAGCTTGTAGATATGGGCGTAAGCAATATTATCACATTTGATGCACATGACCCGAGAGTACAAAACTCAATTCCTCTTACAGGATTTGACAATTTCATGCCTACATATCAGTTTGTAAAGGCATTGTTTGCAAATGTACCTGATTTGAAGGTAAGCAAAGATGATATGATGATTATAAGCCCGGATGAAGGCGCTATGAACAGAGCGGTTTATCTTGCAAACAACCTCGGCGTGGATATGGGTATGTTCTATAAGAGACGTGATTATTCAAAGGTAATTGACGGCAGAAACCCTATAGTTGCTCACGAATTCCTCGGAAGCAGCGTGGACGGCAAAGATGTTATTATCATGGACGATATGATCTCATCAGGTGAGAGTATGCTTGATACAGCTAAAGAACTTAAAAAGAGAAATGCAAAGAGAATTATAATCTGTGCTACATTCGGATTGTTTACAAACGGTCTTGATAAATTTGACGAGTTCCACAATCTCGGACTTATAGATTATGTTTGTACAACAAATGTACATTACAGAAATCCTGAGCTTCTTACAAAGCCATGGTATCTGGAAGCAGATATGACAAAGTATCTTGCCGCTATTATAAACTCATATAACCATGATGTTTCAATAGGTAAGAGTCTGTCACCTACACTTAAAATACAAAATTTTGTATCAAAATTTAAATAATAAAAGTGGGATGCCCGGAAATAAGTGATTTTACTTCCCGACATCCCCTTTTTATTTTATACATTAAATGTGCTTCCACCTATAAATTCTCTTAAAATAGAATTTGAAGGCACATTATCACTTGGTATACCGAGGAAATAGTCAAGGAACTTTAAAAGTCTCTTTGCCTCGGGATATTCCTTGCTGTCTTTTTGTACACTGAATAATACCGGCTCAACATATTGCTTTATAACCGCAATCTCGTAGTTTAGAACCGAATTGAAAGTTGCATCCGCACTGCTTTGATATGGGAATATATACTTTTCTTCCCCTCTTCTTACAGAATCCCACATTGAAATTGTCTTTGTAGGTGAAGTGCCTCTCTTTCTGACATCTCTTATCATTCTTCTAAGTAATCTGCCGTCTGTAGTAGGTATACGATTGTGCTCGTCTATATTTAATTGAGTCAAAGCACTTATATATATCTTATATCTGCTGTCCTTAGGCAATCTGTATGAAAGTTCATCATTCAAACAATGTATACCCTCTATAACAAGAATATCGTCCTTACCAAGCTTTAAGAAGTTTCCATTGTATTCTCTCTGTCCGATTTTAAAATTAAAGCTTGGAATCTCCACTTCTTCCCCGTTCAAAAGAGCCAACATATCTTCATTAAACTTTTCAATATCCATTGCACCCAGACATTCAAAGTCAAGCTCACCATGTTCATCTCTCGGTGTATCTTCCCTGTTCTTAAAGTAATTATCCACCTCAAGAGGATGAGGTTTCAATCCGTGAGATCTTAATTGTATACTGAGTCTGTGTGAAAATGAAGTCTTTCCTGATGAAGACGGACCTGCAATCATAACAAGTTTTACATTGCCTCTTTTTACGATATCATCCGCAATATCTCCAATCTTCTTTTCCATATATGCTTCAGAAATAAGGATCATTTCATTAGTCATACCGTTTGCAATCATCTCATTTAGAGAACCTACATCGGCAACTCCCATATCTTCAGCATTCTTACTGGCATTATTAAGCTCATTAAAGATTTTTTCTTCAGGTACAAACTCTTCCACCACTTCGGGATTATCCTTCTTAGGTATGATAAGAACAAGACCGTCCTTGTATTTTGTCAGGCTGAATTTATTTACAAATCCTGTCGAATAAACAATATAGCCGTAATTATAGTCTATATAGTCCTCAAGCTTATATATATTTACTCTGGACACTCTTCTAAACTTAAAAAGTTTTTCCTTTTCAAAAAAACCTGCATCATGAAACATCCTTATCGCAGTATCGGTATGAACACTCATCTTCTCTATTCTGATATTTTCATCGACAATTTCTCTCATCCTGCTGTCTATCTTTTCAATATCAAACTCAGATTCACCGTTCATTCTGATAAACAGTCCGTTTCCGGTAGAAAATTCCACAATAGGTTTTATATTCTCACCATATATATCTTTAATAGACTTTAAAAGTATAAGTACGGCACTTCTTTCATATGTGGAACGCCCGATAGCATCACTTAAAGTAATAAATTCAAGTTTTATATCGGATTTTAAAGTCTTATGCAGCTCCTGCAACTTACCGTCTACCTTGACTAAAAGTGCCTTTTTCTTATGCTCCGTTACTATATCAAAATAACTTGTATTCTCTTCATATTCAAATACTTCGTTGTTTATATTTACTTTAAACTTTTTCATTATTTTATTTTTCTGATCCATCCCTGTGGTGCTTCTATTTCGCCCATCTGTATTCCTGTAAGGGTGTCATAGAGTTTCTTTGTAATCTCACCCATTCCTTCCATACCGGCAGGTAAGCTTATTACTTCTTCTCCTCTGTAGATCCTTCCTACAGGTGAAATAACTGCTGCAGTACCGCAAAGTCCCGCCTCTTTGAATTCCTTTATTTCATCAAAGGCAACCGGTCTTTCCTCTGTCTTAAGTCCAAGATAATGCTCTGCAACATAAAGAAGTGATCTTCTTGTAATTGAAGGCAATATTGAATTTGACTTCGGTGTAACTACGGTATTATCTTTTGTGATAAAGATAAAGTTTGCACCTCCTGTCTCTTCGACATAAGTTCTTGTAGCCGCATCCAGATACATATTTTCATCAAATCCGTTTCTGTGAGCTTCCATAAGAGGGTGTATACTCATGGCATAATTAAGTCCTGCCTTTATATGTCCTGTACCTCTCGGTGCTGCTCTGTCAAATTCACTTACTGTAATTGTAATAGGCTTTGCACCACCCTTAAAATAAGGGCCTACAGGTGTTACAAACATTCTGAACTGATACTCTGCAGCCGGCTTAACTCCGATTACAGGTGATGAAGCAAACATATAAGGTCTTATATAAAGTGTTGCTCCCGAACCGAAAGGAGGTACCCATGCTTCATTTGCAAGTACTACCTTATCTACCGCTTCAAGGAATCTCTCCTCATCAAACGGCGGCATCTCAAGTCTTTTAGCTGAATCATGCATTCTCTTTGCATTTAGATCAGGTCTGAATGTAACTATATGTCCTTCCTTTGTTCTGTATGCCTTTAAGCCTTCAAAAACTTCCTGACAATACTGTAAAATACCTGCCGACTCATTTATCGTAACATTTGAGTCTGTCAGAAGCTCTCCATCATCCCATTTTCCGTCTTTAAAATTGCTGACATATCTGTAATCAGTAATTCTGTAGTTGAAACCTATATTTCCCCAATCTAAATCCTTTATTTCCATGATAGCCTCCTATTGTTCATTAAGTTTGGCAAGTTTTGCAGCCTGATCCGCCGCAATACAGCCGTCTATAAGTTCCTGAATGTCACCATTCATTATCTTATCAAGTTTATATAAGGTAAGATTTATTCTGTGATCTGTTACTCTTCCCTGTGGGAAGTTGTAAGTTCTGATTTTTTCCGATCTGTCACCTGTACCGATCTGGCTTCTTCTGTCAGCCGCTTCCGCACTTTGCTTTTTCTCAAGCTCTATCTCATAAAGCTTTGATCTAAGAAGTGCAAATGCCTTTTCCTTGTTTTGTAACTGGCTCTTTTCTGTCTGAGAGTAGATAACAATACCTGTAGGATAGTGAGTAAGACGAACTGCAGAGTCTGTAGTATTGACACACTGTCCACCGTTTCCGCTGGCTCTCATAACGTCTATTCTGACATCATTCATATCAATCTGTACATCAACTTCCTCAGCCTCAGGCATTACAGCAACAGATGCTGTTGAAGTATGTATTCTTCCGCCCGACTCTGTCTCAGGTACTCTTTGTACTCTGTGAACTCCCGACTCATACTTAAGCTTTGAATAAGCACCCTTACCGCTTACCATTGCCACTACTTCCTTATATCCGCCTATACCGTTCTCATTAACATCAATCATCTCGACCTTCCAGTTTTGAGACTCCGCATAATGAGTGTACATACGATACAGCTGCATAGCAAACAATGCCGCCTCGTCACCGCCTGCTCCGGCTCTGACTTCCAGCATTATATTCTTATCATCATTAGGATCTTTTGGCAAAAGTAAAATCTTTAACTTTTCGGAAAGTTCCTCTTCCAGTCTCTTACCCTCGGCAAGCTCTTCCTTTGCCATCTCCTTCATTTCTTCATCATTCATCTCAAGCATTTCAAGTGCATCCACCTGTAATTGCTTTGCTTTTTTATATTCTCCGTAAGTTTCCACTAATGGAGCCAGATCTGACTGCTCCTTCATCAGTTTTCTGAATCTGTTTTGATCATTAGCCACATCACCACTGGCAAGCTCCGCCATGATTTCATCATAATGTACTACTATATCTTCTAAATTATCAAACATCTTTTCCTCTTATGATTTATTTTATTTAACTGTATATTATCGCTACCCTGTCCAAGTTTGCCAGGTCCTTTTTTATCACTACATTTTTGCCTTCAAACAAAGCTCTTATATCATCCGCTTCATCATAGCCTATTTCAAGAGCCAATACTCCATTGTCTGCCAAATAATCCTCATAGTTTTCGGCAATTATTTTATAAAATTTCATGCCGTCAACATCTCCGTCAAGAGCAAGCCCAGGCTCAAAATCCTTTACTTCATTTTCCAAAGTATCTACAACATCGCTCTGTATGTACGGCGGATTGGATACTATGATATCATATTTAATTTCAGATGTTAAGCTTGAAAACATATCGCTCTTTAAAAAATTGATATCCAAATCCAGCTCTTTTGCATTTCTTTTTGCAACTTCAAGTGCCTTATCCGATATATCCAGAGCATCAACTCTGTCAAATCCTCCAAGCTTTTTCAATGCAATAGCTATAGCTCCCGAACCGGTACACATATCAAGTATTCTTTTACTCTTATCTTTTTTTGAAAGCGCTAAAACTTCTTCAACCAGTACTTCCGTATCAAATCTCGGAATAAGTACATTCTCATTGACATAGAGTGGAAGTCCGCAAAAATATGCCTTATTTAAAATATACTGTATAGGCATATGACCAAGCCTTTTTTCCACATATTCATTCAATTTATCAAGCTTTG
Source organism: Lachnoanaerobaculum sp. MSX33 (assembly GCF_000512995.1). NCBI lineage: Bacteria > Bacillati > Bacillota > Clostridia > Lachnospirales > Lachnospiraceae > Lachnoanaerobaculum > Lachnoanaerobaculum sp. MSX33. Next base: position 34,028 of record NZ_AZXX01000018.1, read on the forward strand.
ATATATCCTCTATCTCATCATACTTATACATCGTCCATTTTGAAAAATCAAAATCGAATATCTCGTATATAAGCAGGAGTATATTCGATTTTGCATCCTTGAAGTTTTTTTCTTCCAACAGCTTTACATATTTATCAAAAACTTCAATATATTTCATATCAGAAGTTTTCCTCCAGGTACTCTCTCCAGTCAAATACCCTTTCAACTGCTGCAATAGCTACCTCAACCATATCAGGTGTAGGTTCCTTAGTGGTAAGTCCCTGCATCCAAAGTCCCGGTTTACTTATAAGATTTACAAGCCAGAAATCACTTCTTCCTGCAATTCTTAAAAACTCATAGCTTACTCCGGCTATAACAGGTACAAGAACAATTCTGGATAACGCTCTAAGCCATATGGTATCAACTCTGATTACCATAAAGAAAAGTATACTTATCATCATTACGATGATAATAAAGCTTGTACCGCATCTCTTATGCTCTTTTGAGCTCTTCATAACATTTTCCACATTAAGCTCAAGACCATGTTCAATACAGTTTATACATTTATGCTCCGCTCCATGGTACATAAACGTTCTTTTAATATCTTCCATTCTTGATATCATTTTTATATAGAAGATAAATATTGCAATTCTTATTATTCCCTCAAAAATTGCAATTACATAGTAATTATCAATTTTCAATTTAATAATATTACTGAGAAGCATCGGCAGGACCATAAAAATAGCTATGGATGCTATTACTGAAATAAACATCGTAACACCCATTATCACTTTATCCAGCTTATCTCCAAAAATTGCTATCAGCTTTTCTTCAAACTTTGAAGGCTTTGAATCCTCATCATCTTCAAAAAAGCTTGCTGAATATGACAGTGTTTTCATTCCCAAAACCAATGAGTCTATAAATGAAAATATACCTCTAAGGAACGGAAGTCCCAATATCGGCATTCTTGTAGTTAAGCTCTCATATTTATCTTCCATTACCGCAATTGTTTTATCCGGCTTTCTTACAGCTGTAGAATATCTGTCACCGTTTTTCATCATGATGCCTTCTATAACAGCCTGTCCGCCTATTCCTGAATATTTCATATTTACTCCGTAATCTATTTAAAAAGAGCCAGACACCTGCCTGACTCCCCCTAATAAATAGTATTTCTTTATTTTATTATTCAGCCTTAACACCATATCTACGGTTAAACTGCTCGATACGACCACGTGCCTGAGCTGATTTCTGCTGACCTGTATAGAAAGAATGGCACTTAGAACAAATTTCTACGTGGATATCTTCCTTTGTTGAACCTGTTACAAATGTGTTACCACAGTTGCAAGTTACTGTTGCCTGATAATAATTTGGATGTATTCCCTGTTTCATAATTCACCTCTTTTAAAAATTTAACGGTTACATAAAGTAGACTCGTTACAAAGTACATCTTAGGATAGCATAAATGAAGATAAATTGCAAGAGTGTAATTTAGAATGTTTTAGGATCCTCATACATCCATATCTCATTCCATGGTAGTTTTGCATATAACTTATCTATATCTTCCTTTGTATAAAGGTACTCCTCCATAAAAACGTCCTCAGGAAACAGCTTAAAATATCTATGAAAAAATTCCAGTAATAATCTACCTCTACCTGAAATATCCTCAAAAATAATATAACTTGGC